>NZ_RAWL01000001.1:0-71117 GCF_003668885.1 Corallococcus sp. AB049A
CCCCTACCCCAGGCCCTTCCCCAACCCTCATTCACAGGAGCCGTCTGACATGCGCATCGTCTACCTGCACCAGTACTTCAACACCCCCACCATGCACGGGGGCACGCGCTCCTATGAGCTCGCGCGGCGCCTGGTCTCCATGGGCCATGAGGTCCACATGGTGACCTCCGACACGCGCGTGGACGCCGGCACGAGCAAGGGCTGGCGCGAGTCCAACGAGAGCGGCATCCAGGTGCACTGGCTGCCGGTGCCCTACAACAACGCCATGAGCTACCCGGACCGCATCCGGGCCTTCAGCCACTTCGCGGTCAACTCCACGCGCCGCGCCGCCCAGCTGCCCGCGGACGTCTTCTTCGCCACCAGCACGCCGCTCACCATCGCGGTGCCGGGCATCGCCGCGTCCCGCTGGAACAAGCGGCCCATGGTCTTCGAGGTGCGGGACCTCTGGCCCGCCATCCCCATCGCGGTGGGCGCGCTCAAGAGCCGCTCCGCCATCCTGGCCGCGCAGCTGCTGGAGAAGGCCGCCTACGCGGGCGCGGAGCACATCGTCGCGCTGTCGCCGGGCATGAAGGCGGGCGTGGAGGCGGCGGGCGTGCCGCCGGAGAAGATCACCATCATCCCCAACCTCTGCGACCCGGAGCGCTTCCAGGTGCCTCCTTCCGCGGGCCAGGAGTTCCGCCAGAAGTACCCCTGGCTCCAGGACCGTCCCATGGTGCTGTACGCGGGCACGCTGGGGCTGGTGAACGGCGTGGAGTACCTGGTGCGGGTGGCCGCGGAGATGCGCAAGCTGGACCCGGAGGTCCGCTTCGTCATCATGGGCCAGGGCCGTGAGGAGGCCATGCTGCACGCGCTGGCGGAGCGGCTGGGCGTGAAGGGAGTGAACCTCTTCTTCCTGCCCAGCGTGCCCAAGGCGCAGGTGCCCGCGGTGCTGAGCGCGGCCACCATCGCCACGTCGCTGTTCACGGACGTGCCGGGCATGCAGGACAACTCCGCCAACAAGTTCTTCGACGCGCTCGCCGCGGGCCGCCCGCTGGCGCTCAACTACGGCGGCTGGCAGGCGGAGCTGCTGGACCGGGAGCCCTTCGGCCTGAGGCTGCCGCCCAAGGACATCCCCGCCGCGGCGGCCATGCTGGCCAAGAGGCTGCGCGACCCGCGCTGGCTGGCGGAGGCCGGCGCGCTGGCCGGCAAGCTGGGCCGGGAGCGCTACTCCGCGGACATCGCGGCGAAGCGCCTGTCGGAGGTGTTGCAGCGCGCGGCGGCGGCCCGGTCATGACGGCGCGCTCGGTGGGGGGCAACTTCATCTGGTCGCTCTCCGCCGGGCTCGTCTACGCCCTCGCGCAGTGGGGCGTCCTGGTGGCCTTCGCGCGGCTGGCCACCATGGAGGAGGTGGGCGAGCTCGCGCTCGCCCTGGCCATCACCGCCCCGGTGCTGCTGATGGCGCGCATGCAGCTGCGCACGCTCCAGGCCACGGACGCCAGGAGCGCCTTCGGCTTCCAGCACTACCTGGGCCTGATGGTGCTCAACGTCGCCGCGGGCGTGGTGCTCTGCTGCGCCATCGCCGCGGGGATGGCGGACTCGCTCCACGCGGGCTGGGTCATCGCGCTGGTGGCGCTGGCCAAGGGCTTCGAAGCCGTGAGCGAGGTGTTCTACGGCGCGCTCCAGAAGGTGGAGCGGCTGGGGCTCATCGCCCGGTCCACCATCGCCAAGAGCGTGCTGTCGGTGGTGCTGGTGCCGCTGGCCCTGTGGCTCACGCACAGCCCCATCGCCGGCGCGGCGGCCATGGCCTTCGCGTGGGCCATCGTCCTCTTCGTCTTCGACGCGCGCGCACTGAAGCGCGAGTTCCCCGGCGTGCGCCCCTGGAGCACCCTGTGGCGCACGCCGTGGCGCACGGAGGGCCCGCGGCTCAAGGCGCTCTTCCTGTTGTGCTGGGTGCTGGGCCTCACGGCGCTGCTGGGCGCGCTGCGGCCCAACATCCCGCGCTACCTCCTGGAGGCGCACGCGGGCCCGGCGGAGCTGGGCATGTACGCCGCGCTCGCGTACTTCGCCGCGCTGGGCGGCCGGGTGGTGCACTCCCTGGGACAGGCCGTGAGCCCCCGGCTGGGGCGCTACCACGCGGCGGGGGACTCGCGGCGCTACGGCAGGGTGCTGGCGGGCTTCGTGGGCGCGGCGGCGGGGGTGGGCCTGTGCGCCATCGCCGGCTCGGCGCTCCTGGGCCGCTGGGCGCTGACGCTCTTCTATGGCGCCGCCTATGCCGGAAACCTCACGTTGTTCGTCTGGCTGATGGCCGCCGCGGCGCTGGAGTACGTCTGCCTGAGCCTCGCGGTGGGGCTCACCGCGGCGCGCGAGCTCAAGGGCCAGGTGGTGCTGCTGGTCGTCTCCGTGGCCGTGGTGGCGCTGGGCAGTGCCATATGGGTGCCGCGCGTGGGCCCGGTGGGGGCCGCCTGGGCCCTGGGTCTGGGGTGGGTGTCTGAATTGGGATGCAGCGCGTGGCTCACCTTGCGCGTCTGGCGGCGGCTGACGGCGCCGGAGCCCGCGCAAGGGCTCCAACCCGTTCCAGACGCCCAGGTGGATGCCCGGGAACCGACAACAGGCTGAGTCCGGGGGGCGGTGGTGGCGGGCCGGATGGATTTCTAGGCTTTCCGGCTTCAAGGAGCGCCATACCCCATGCAAAGACAGACAGGCCCAGGGCTGTTCCTCAAGCGATGCATCGACGTGGTGGCGGCGGGCGCAGGCCTGGTATGTCTTTCCCCGGTGCTGGCCGCCACGGGGCTCTTCGTCCGGTTGACCATGGGCGGCCCCGTGTTCTTCCGGCAGCGGCGCCCCGGCAGGAAGGGCCACCCGTTCACCGTCCTCAAGTTCCGCACCATGCTGGACGCCACGGACGCGGACGGCCAGGAGCTGCCGGACGAGCAGCGGCTCACCTGGGCCGGCCGGCTGTTGCGCTCCACCAGCCTGGATGAGCTGCCCCAGCTGTGGAACGTGCTCCGGGGGGACATGAGCCTCGTGGGGCCCCGCCCGCTGCTCATGGAGTACCTGCCTCGCTACAGCCCGGAGCAGGCGAGGCGCCACGACGTGCTGCCCGGCATCACCGGCTGGGCGCAGATCAACGGCCGCAACGCGCTCAGCTGGGAGGAGCGCTTCCGGCTGGACGTCTGGTACGTGGAGCACTGGAGCCTGGCGCTGGACCTGAAAATCCTGCTGCTCACGGTGGTGCGCGTGCTGCAGCGCCAGGGCATCTCCTTCGCCAGCGAGGCCACCATGCACAAGTTCATGGGCACCCCGCTGCTGGAGGCCACCGTCGTGGCCCTCCGGCAGCCGGCGGACGCCCCGGTCAGCCCGCCGTCCGCATCCGCTGCGTCCGCGGAACGGCTCGGACCACCTCCACCACCCGTTCGAGTTCCTGGCGCGTGAGGTTGGAGCCGGACGGCAGGCACAGGCCGTGGCGGAACAGGTCCTCCGCCACGCCGCCCCGCCGCCGGTCGAAGCTCGCGAAGACGGGCTGCAGGTGCATGGGCTTCCACACCGGCCGCGCCTCGATGTTCTCCCGCTCCAGCGCCACCCGCACCGCCTCCCGGTCCGCGCCGAACGCCTCCGGGTCGATGGTGAGGGTCGTCAGCCAGCGCGTGTGGCGGCCCCACGGCGCCTCCGGCATGAATTGGATGCCCGGCAGGTCCCGGAAGGCCTCCACGTAGAAGTCGAAGTTCGCGCGCCGCGCGGCCACCCGGTCCTCCAGCACGTGCAGCTGCCCCCGGCCAATGGCCGCCAGCACGTTGCTCATCCGGTAGTTGTAGCCAATCTCCGAGTGCTGGTAGTGCGGCGCCGCGTCGCGCGCCTGCGTGGCCAGCTTGAGCGCGTGCTGCACCAGGTCGCCGTCCGCGGACACCAGCATCCCGCCGCCGGACGTGGTGAGGATCTTGTTGCCATTGAAGGAGTAGATGCCCACGCGGCCCAGCGTGCCGGGGACCCGCCCCTTGTAGGTGCTGCCCAGGGCCTCCGCCGCGTCCTCCACCACCGGCACGCCGTAGCGGTCACAGGCGGCCAGCAGGGGGTCCAGGTCCGCGCTCTGCCCGTACAGGTGCACCACCACCACGGCGCGGGGCAGCCGGCCCTGGCGGGCCCGTACCGCCAGCTCCTCCTCCAGCAGCGCGGGGTCCATGTTCCAGGACGTGCGCTCGCTGTCGATGAAGACGGGCGAAGCGCCCAGGTAGCGGATGGGATTGACCGACGCGGAGAAGGTGAGCGTGCTCACCAGCACGTCGTCGCCGGGCCCCACCCCCACCAGCTGGAGCGCCAGGTGGAGCGCGGCCGTCCCGGAGCTCAGCGCCAGCGCGTGCCGCGTGCCCACGCACCGGGCGAACTCGTCCTGGAAGGCGTCGACGTGGGGGCCCAGGGGGGCAATCCAGTTGCTCGCGAACGCATCGTCGACATAGCCGCGCTCGAGCGTGCCCATGTGGGGCGAGGACAGGTAGATGCGGGAGGACATGCGAAAGCTCCAGGCAAGGCCGGGCACTTGGATCCCGGCATGACCTGGAGCGTTCGCACACTCCCTCCTCCCGCGCGCTCGGGCGGGAGGAGGGGGTGTTTGTTTCACATTGGGGAATCCGGGCTAGAGCGCCGAACCCTGCGACAGCAGCTTCGCGTTGAGCGCGCCGTTGCCGTAGTACTGGGTGTTCTGACCCACGGTGTGGGTCTCCAGACGCTGCTGGAGGGCGGCGTTGTAGCGGCCCAGCTTCACCAGGCCGTCATTGAACCAGCCCGTGCCGCTGCCCGTGCCGTCCACGTAGTTGCCGTACTTCTTGGCGGACGGCCAGATGACGTTGTTCAGGGTGGTGACGAACTTGCGCATGTCCGCGTCCGTCCACTCCATGCCCGCGTCGTGGGCTTCCACGATGTAGGCCATCACGCCGTTGCCGTGCGCCACGTCCTGGCCCGGACGCTTCTTGGAGCCCCACTCGGCGGCCCAGAAGTACGCGTTGGCGTTCACCGGGCTGGCCATCAGCTGGCCGCGCAGCGACGAGGTGTTGTTGGGCATGTCACGGTTGATGTTGTTGAAGACGGTCATGTACTGCGCCCGCTTCGTGGCGTCCGTCGTCATCTTCGACAGGTCCATGGAGATGTACGCCCAGTGCGACGCCATGTGCGTATTGACGCGGTAGATGTAGCTGTTCGCGCCGCGCTTCATCCACTTCTCGAACATGTTGCGTTCGGTGAACGCCAGCAGCTTGTCGTACTGCGCCTTGTAGTTGCTGTTGCCGTAGAGCGCGGGCGTCTCACGGATGGTGCGCAGCATGCGCGTCACGTAACGCCAGCAGTAGCTTTCGAACAGCGGGACTTCCTGGCCCAGCGTGTCCGAGCGGGCGGACGCCCAGCCCAGGTAGCTGTCCTTGAACTGGCTGCGGGGCAGCGAAGAGGAGACCTTCGCGTGGTTGACCATGTTGTTCACATACAGCAGCGCCCGGTCCATGTACTGCGTCTTGCCGGTGGCGCGATACATCGCGGTGTTGCCGTCAATGCCGTACGCGAGGTCGTAGAACTGCCAGCTGTCCAGCGACTGGCTCTTCGGCAGGAAGCTGGAGGTGTGCTCCGAGTTCCAGCGGTTCAGGAACAGCGTCTCCCAGGCCGCGACCGTGCGCAGGCTGGTGGCGGCCTGGGCGGTGGTGCCAAGGCCCTCCGACTCGGTGGCGGTGGCAGGTGCTTCAGCGGCGGCAGGGGCGTCCGCCTCGGCCACGGGCGCGGAGGCAACGTCCTCCGACTCGGGCTCGCCGGGGACGGCCGTGCTCTCCTCGGGGGAAGAGGGAGCGAGCGTCTCCGCGTCCGGGCTGGCGACATCGGTGCTGCCCGGGGTGTTATCTCCGTTGGGACTGGCCGTGCTGACCGCGTCCTGCTCGGGGTTGGGGCCGCAGGCACCACCCACCAGCAGGGCAAGCGACAACAGGGACGACAGGGCGCGACCAGAGTTGCGACGACGGGATTCCAACATCAGGGGGGTCCTGTGGGGTAACTCCAACCAGACAGCCGATGGGTTACCCTGTTGTGGGAACGCCGGAGTGCGTTCACAGGACGCCAAAAGGCTTTGCGGGCCCGCGTAATTCCTTTGTGATTAGACAAAAAAATCACTGAAACAGGCTGTCAGTGGTCAGTGCAAGGCCCCGTGGGCCTGTCCGGCTGAGCTGGCGGACTCCGGGTGGGGGATAAATGACAAGGACAGGGCAGGCGAGCGCCATGCTGGTTCCCGACGCGGGCGCCTCGGCGCTGTCCGGGCAGTACTTCCGCTCCGAGCACCATCTGCGTGCGGAACACGTGACCCATACGCTGGTCATCCAACAAAGCAATACGGACAGGACGGTGCGGATCCCACTCATCGTGCGCGCGATTGAGGGGACGTCCTGGCGCGACGCCATCTCTCCGTATGGGTTTCCAGGCGGGGTGACGGACGGTTGGGACGGGGTTCCTGCTCCGGCGGTGGATTGGAGGGGCACGGAGCTTGTCAGCATCTTCGTGAGGGAGCGGGTCCAGGGGCCGCGCTGTTTCACGGGGGGCACGGCGCGCAACGAGGTCTTCTTCGTGGACCCGCGCCTCCCGCTCACGCTGCGGGAGATGCACCGCCGTCACATGCGGCGCAACGCGCGGCTGGGCTTCGTGAGCACGGTGCGCGCGTGCCGGGACGCGCCGCCGGAGGAGCGCGCGGGGTTCCGGGAGGTGTACCGGCAGACCATGGTCCGGGACCGCGCGTGCCACCGGTACTTCTTCTCCGACGCGTACTTCGAGGAGGTGTTCGCCTCACCGGAGGCGTGGCTCGCGACGACGCGCGCGCCGGACGGGGCGGTGGCCTCCGCGGCGCTGGTCGTCCGCAGCGACGGCCTGCTGCACTACTACCTGGGCGGCACGGCGGATGCGCACCTGGCGCGCTCCCCGGCGAAGAACGTCTTCGGGGAGATGATCGACCTGAGCGCCCGCATGGGGCTCCCGCTGCACCTGGGGGGCGGGCTCCTTCCGGGGGACGGGCTGGAGGACTTCAAGCGCGGCTTCTCCAACGCCAGCGGGCGCGTCCACACGCACGAAATCATCTGCGACGCGGCGGCGTACGCCGCGCTGTCGCAGGGCCGCGCTCCCCCTCCCAGCGGCTTCTTCCCGGCCTATCGGGCGCAGCCCCACGGATGAAGAAAGCCCCGGCCTCCCGCCCGTCAGGGGCAAGGGAGACCGGGGCTTGCCGGCGACAGCCGGAGCCGCGTGGGGTCAGGCGCTGACGTTCTGCTCCGCCGAGGAAGGCTTCGCGGGGAAGGCGGGCAGCACCTTCGCCACCGTCCCCTGTGGCTTCGACGGGGTGTACGCGGGCAGCAGGTCCTGGAGGGCGCGCTTCACGTCGTGGGTGTCACCGGCGCGGGCCGCGCGGTCCAGGCGCTTGAGCTGGAGCTGGAAGTCCGCGGGCGGCGCGGGGCTCCGGGCCACCTTGATGCGGTTGCGCACCTGCTGGGTGAGCTCCTCCTCCTCGGACATGAGGACCTCCTCCAGCTTCTCTCCCGGACGCAGCCCCGTGTAGACGATGGGGATGTCCTTGTCCGGCACCAGGCCCGTCATGGTGATCATGTTCGCGGCCAGCTCCGCGATGCGGACCGGCTCGCCCATGTCCAGGATGCACAGCTCGCCGTAGCCGCCCAGGCCTGCCAGCACCACCAGGCCCACCGCCTCCGGGATGATCATGAAGTAGCGGGTGCAGTCCGGGTGCGTGACGGTGACGGGGCCGCCCGCCTGGATCTGCTGCTTGAAGAGGGGCACCACGCTGCCCGCGGAGCCCAGCACGTTGCCGAAGCGCACGGCGCAGAAGACGGTGCGCGACGTGGTGGCGATGTCGCGGATGACCATCTCCGCCAGCCGCTTGGAGGCGCCCATCACCGACGAGGGCTTCACCGCCTTGTCGGTGGAGATGAGGATGAAGCGCTCGGCCCCGCAGGCGTCCGCCATGCGCGCCACGTTCTGCGTGCCGAAGACGTTGTTCTTGATGGCCTCCTCCGGCGCGTCCTCCATCAGCGGCACGTGCTTGTGCGCGGCCGCGTGGAAGACGTACTGCGGGGAGAACTCCTGGCCAATGCGCAGCATCCGGTCCAGGTCGCGGATGTCCGCCACCACGGAGTGCACCGGCAGGTGCGGGTAGCGCGACTGCAGCTGGCGCACCAGCAGGTAGAGCTCGTTCTCGTTGATGTCCACCACCACCAGCGACGAGGGCGAGTGCCCCGCCACCTGCCGGACGATTTCACTGCCGATGGAGCCCGCGCCGCCGGTGACGAGGATGCGGCGGCCCGTCACCAGCCGGTGCACCTCGTCGTGGTCGAACGAGATGGCGTCCCGGGGCAGCAGGTGCTCCGGCGACAGGTCGTGCAGCATGGCGGCGGTGATCTTCTGGTCCAGGTACGCGAACGAGGCCGGGATGATCTTGAAGCTGACGCTCTGGTGCCGGCACAGGCTCAACAGGTGCCGGGTGCGCTCCGGGGACAGCCGGGGGATGGCGATGAGCACCTGCGTCACCCGGTGCTTCTTCATCAGCTCCGGCAGCGCGTCCAGGACGCCCAGCACCGGCTTGCCATTGAGGTACGTCCCCTGCTTGCCAGGGTCGTCATCCACCAGCCCGATGACGTGCCACGGGCTCTCGCGGTCGCGCAACAGGTCGCGCAGGAGCAGGTCCCCGGCGCTGCCCGCCCCGACGATGAGCGTGCGCTGGGAGCCCTTCGCCCGCGCGCGCCGCCGGTCCAGGTACCACTGCCGGACCATGCGCGGCGCGAAGCGGTGGAAGCCCAGGAGCGTGGTGGTGACGAAGAACTCCAGCGCCACCACCTGCCACGGCAGCGACTCCATGAAGAAGATGGAGCGCACCAGCTCGAACACGATGGTGCCCGCGAGGCTGGCCAGCTCCAGCCGGACGGCCTCGTGGATGCCGGAGCGGTGGAAGGACCAGCGGTGCAGCCCCAGCCAGACGAGCGTCGCCAGGCGCACCCCCACCAGCAGCGCCACGGCCCGGGGCAGGACCTCCCGGCACGCCGGGGACAGCCCGTCACCGAAGTGCAGCATCGTGGCGAACAGCAGCGAGCCGGCGATGAGGACCGCGTCCACACCGAGCATCCGCAGCCAGCCGAACCGGTGGGCCCTGCGCGGCGCACCCTCCGGGGCCTCCCGCGGCGTTGCGTCCAGGCCCATCGCATCCAGATTCTGCCCGTGTCCCATTGATGTCTCCCCCTCCAAGCCGGCGTCCCGCGGACCTCCGCCGTCCTCCCAACCGCGCAAACAGGAAGACACGCCCTAGCTTGGAATCACGGAAAGGTGTGCTCGCATCCAGTGGCGCCAAAGCCGTCCGGGAGTGCTGTAAGACTGCCTTCCCGGGGGGCTGTAGGCGGTTGAGCAGGCGGCCTGCATCCAAGGGTGGAAACCCATCCATCCGGTATGGGAACCGCGTGGGGCGGGCGCGAGGCCAACGGTGCGCCCGCGAGGATGTATCAGGGATGCGACACGCGCCCGGGCGTCAGGGGCGGCCCCGTCCGGGGCGCGATGGTGGCGCCCGCTGGCGGACACTCCGCGAACCTTGCTCCCCCGGGGCCCGCCCGCCACGCTTGGGGCCATGACGACCGAATTCATCCTGCTCCGGCACGGGGAGACGGAGTGGAACGCCCTGGGGCGTCTGCAGGGGCACCTCAACAGCATGCTCAGCCGCGAGGGGCTGCGGCAGGCGGATGCGCTGGCGGCGCGGCTGTCCACCCATTCCTTCCAGGCCCTCTACAGCAGCGACCTGGACCGCGCGGTGCAGACGGCCTCCCGCATCGCGGCGAGGACGGGCCACGACGTCCAGCGGGACGCGCGCCTGCGGGAGCGCGGCCTGGGCGTGCTGGAGGGGCTGACGCGCGCGGAGGCCGGCCAGCGCCACCCGGACGTCTTCGCCGCGTACGCGGAAGGCCATGCGGACTACGTCGTGCCCGAAGGCGAGAGCGCGACGCAGCGCCTGCGGCTGGCGCTGCAATGCCTGGAGGACCTGGGCGCGCGCCACCCGGACGCCCGCGTGGTGGTGGTCACCCACGGCGGGCTGCTCAGCGCGCTGTTGCGCCACTGCCTGGGCATCCCCGCCACCCTGCCGCGCGCCTTCTCCGTCCTCAACGCGGGTTGGAACCAGTTCGACCTCCATGAGGGGTCCTTGCGTCTGGTGACGTGGGGGGACGTGAGCCACCTGCGCGCGCTCAGCCTGGATGACACCTGAGGAGACCTGGATCACCGTACAATGGCGCACGCCATGCACACGCCATCCGCTCCGGGACTGGGACCGCCGGTTGTCTTCGTAGGCCGCGCCCAGGAGGTCCGGCGCCTGGGGGACCTGCTGAGGCGCGTGCGCACGGGCGTCGTCTACGGGCTGCCGGGCGCGGGCAAGTCCGCGCTGGTGGCCGCGGTGGCCGCGAAGCACCGGGGGCCCGTCGTGCACCGGCGCGTGCGTCCCGGGGACACGCTGGACACGGTGGTGGACGACGTGCGCCGCCTCTTGAGCGACGCGCCGGTGGCGCAGGCGCTGTCGGACGCGTCGCGGCTGGAGGCGCTGGCGGGTGAGCTGGAGGCACGCCGCGCCCTGTGCGTGGTGGACGACCTGCACGTGCTCGGGCCCCGCGAGCGCGCGGCGCTGGTGGAGGACCTGGGAGGCCGGCTGAGGCAGGGCACGCTGCTGGCCACGTCCCGCGAATCCGTGCCCCGGCACGCGGCGAGCCCGGACCGGGTGGAGCTGCGGCTGGAGGGCCTGACGGAGGAGGCCGCCCGGGAGCTGTGGCGGGAGCTGGACGCGCTCTACGGCGAGCGCGACGGCTTCGACGAGGCCTGGGGCCGCTCACGCGGGCTGCCCTTCCTGCTGCGCCGCGCCCACGCGGGCGACACGGGCGGGGACGAGCCGGTGCGCGCGGCCCTCGCGGCGCTGCCTCCGGATGAACGCCAGCTGGCCGCGGTGCTGGCCCTGAGCCACCTGCCGCTCACCGCGAGCGCGCTGGAGCCGCTGCTGCCCGCGGGCGCGGCCGCGGAGGCGCTGCGCCAGCTGGGCGCGAAGCTGCTGGTGGAGACGGACGCGCGGGGCCGGTACGGCGTGCACGACCTGGTGCGCGAGGCGATGGTGTCCCTGGTGTCACCGGACGAGGCGCGCGCCGCCCACGAAGCGCTGCTGGAGGTCTGGGAGCGCGAGCCCCTGCCCGCCGTGGTCCGGGTGCGCGCGGTGTGCCGCCACCTCCAGGCGCTGGGCCGGCACGAGGCGCGCGCGGACTTCATCGTCGCGCAGGCGGAGAGCCTGGTGCGGCACGGCGCCGCGGACGAGCTCCTGAACCTCCTGGACTCGCTGCCCGCCGCGCTGCGCACGCCCCAGGTGCGGCTGGCCCACGCGCGCGCGCGGGTGCGGCTGCTCGACCTGCGCCGGGCCTACCCGGAGCTTTTGGCCCTGCGCGCGTCCCTGGAGGCCGCCGCCGGCTCTCCACGGCCGGAGTCGAACGAGTCCCTGCGCGAGGGCGTGGGCGCGGTGCTGGTGCGGGTGGCCCTCTTCGCGCTGGAGCCGGAGGCCTGCGAGCGCACGCTGGAGGCCATGCCGGTGCCCAGCAGCGCGGAGGTCTTCCTCCAGCAGCTGCTGGCCTGGACCGCGCTGCGCTTCTTCCAGGGGCGGCTCGACGAGTCCCTGGCCATGCTGGACAACGCCGCCGCCGCGACCGGGGACCGGCGCGTGCTGGGCTGGTGCGCCTACGCCCGCGCGCTGATGCTGTGGATTGAAGGCCGCGACAGCGAGCTGGCGGAGCCCCTGGCCCAGTGTGTGTCCTTGCTGGAGGACGCGCCGCTCGACTCGCGCGGCCCCCTGGTCGCGGCCATGTCCGCGGGCATCCTCAGCCGGCTGGGCCGCTTCACGGAAGCCGACGCCGCGCTCGCCAGCGCCCGGGAGCGCCTGGGCCAGCTGGGCGCGCCCCGCCTCGCGCTGGAGCTGGACTGCATCGCGGCGTGGGTGCGTGGAGAGCGGGGACAGCGGAGAGCGGCGCTGGAGGCGCTGCGGGACACGGAGGCCCGCGCGGAGCGGGCGGGCTACCTCTTCGTCCGGCTGCTCTGCCGCGTGGGCACGGGCCGGATGCTGCTGGAGCTGGGGCGGCGCGCGGAGGGCCGGGCCCAGCTGGACGCGGTGGAGGAGGAGGTCCGCGCGCGCGGCGTGGTGGGGCTGATGCGGGCCGCGCGGGTGGCGCGCACGCTGGACGTGCCCGGCCCGGACGCGGCGCCCGTCACGGTGGAGCCGCGCGAGGTACGCCCCGGCATCGCCGCCCGTCAGCGCGTCCTGGCCGCCCTGGCCGCCGCCCGGAGCGCGGATGCGACGCGCGCCACCGCGCTGCTCACCGCGCTGGAGCCGCTGCCCCAGGACGGGGACTTCGCGCTGGAGCGCACGCTCGCGCACCTGACCCGCGCCACGCTGCACCGGCACGCGGGCCGCGCCCGCGAGTCCCTGCAGTCCCTGGAGGACGCCACCCGCGAAGCGTCCGAGGGTGGGCTGGACCCGGAGCTGCTGGCGGAGCTGACCCGGCCCCTCGCCTCCGCGCCCAAGCAGGCCCCCGCGCCGGAAGCGGTGGTGCTGGACGCCCGCGGGCACGAGCTGCGCGCGCCGGGGAAGACGGTGTCCCTGGAGCGGCGCGCCCTGCCCCGGAAGCTGCTCTACGCCCTGGCCCGCCAGCCGGGACACGTCCTGTCGAAGGAGGACTGCGTGCGCGCCATGTGGAACGCGGACTACGACCCGCGCCTGCACGACAACGCGCTGCGCGTCCACGTCAGCCACGTGCGAGACATGCTGGAGGACACCGGCTGCCGCGTGGTCTTCGAGGACCCCGGCTACCGGCTGGAGGTGCCCCCCGGCTTCACCTTCATCGCGGTGTAGACAGTCACAGGTGTTTACATTCACTTCCGCTTTAATCGAGAATCCCGGCGCCTCACATTTCCCACAAAAACCGGGGTTCACATGATTTCGGCTCAGATGGTGCGTCGCTGGACTGCCGCCAGCGCGGTGTCGCTGCTCGTCGTCGGTTGCGGTCCCCAGGCCACGGAAGAGAAGCAGGCCCAGCCGGAGACCCCGGCCCCCGCCGCCACCACCCAGGAGATCGTCGGTGGCAGCGCGACCACCATCGGCGCGAACCCCTGGCAGGTGTCGCTGCAGAGCAGCGGCGGCAGCCACTTCTGCGGCGGCTCCGTCATCAACGAGAACTGGATCCTCACCGCGCAGCACTGCGTGAACTCGGGCGGCTCCATCTCCAAGCCGGGCCGCATCGTCGCGGGCGTCACCAACCGCACCACCACCACCGGCGGGCAGGTCCGCACCGTGTCCCAGGTGGTCGTGTACCCGGGCTACGTGGACGCCAACTACGGCAAGGACGCGGCGCTCCTCAAGCTGTCCTCGCCGCTGGACCTGAGCGGCGCGAACGTGAAGGCCATCCCCATCGTCACTGCGGCGGATGAAGCGGCGGGCGTGGGCGGTGTCGGCGCCGTGGCGCGCGTCACGGGCTGGGGCACGCTGTCCAGCGGCTCGTCCTCGCTGCCCACCACGCTCCAGACGGTGGACGTGAACATCATCAGCAACGCGGCCGCGCAGGCGGACTACCAGGGCCAGGAGACCATCACCGCGGACCAGCTGGGCGCGAAGGCCTCGGGCAAGGACTCCTGCCAGGGTGACAGCGGCGGTCCCCTCACCGTCCTCAAGGGCAGCACCCGCGTGCTCGCGGGCATCGTGAGCTGGGGCTACGGCTGCGCGGATCCGGCGTACGCGGGCATGTACGGCCGCGTGTCGTCCTTCGCCAGCTGGATCGACAGCACCGTCAACGCCGTGCAGCAGCCGACGCAGACGCTGCTGAGCCAGACCAACCTCTCCGGCGCCTCCGGCACCTTCAAGCACTACGCCATCACCGTCCCCGCGGGCGCCACCACCCTGACGGTGGAGCAGTCCGGCGGCACGGGTGACGCGGACCTCTACGTGCGCCAGGGCTCGCAGCCCACGACGACGGCGTACAACTGCCGCCCGTACCTCAGCGGCAACGCGGAGACCTGCACCATCACCGCCCCCGCGGCCGGCACCTGGTACGTCTCCGTGCGCGGCTACTCCGCGTACTCGGGCGTCGCCGTGAAGGCCACGGTGCCGTAGTCGCCTCCTGATTCCGTCTTCAGCGCGCAGGGCCCTCTTCCTCCCTTCGCGGAGGGAGGGGGCCTTCGTGTTTCAGCCACCACGCGTGCGTGGGGTTCTACACCCGGTGTCATGGTCCGGCCCGTCCCCAGAGCTTCGCGCTGTCCCCACTGCAACGCGCCCTTCACGCCCCAGGTGGCGAAGACGCACTACGACTGCGGGTACTGCGGCCACGCCTTCGACCTGGACGGCCCGCCGCCGCTCCAGCCCGGGCCGCGCGCCCCGCGGCCGGGCCAGAAGAACCCGCAGGTCGTGATGAGGGTCGCGGGCATCGCGGTGATGGTCCTGATGGGCGTCATGGGCGCGGTGTTCAGCCGGGCCTCCGGAGGCCCGGACGTGCCGGGGCCCCGCCCCGTCTCGTCGCCGGTCGTCCCCGGAGCTCCGCCCGAGCCCCCCAGTCCCAAGCGCGGGCCCTTCCAGTGGGTGGAACAGGGCGCGCCCGTGTTCGCGGACGTCAACGGCGATGGGACGGAGGACCTCATCGGCCACGTGAGCCAGCACGAAGCAGGCACCGGCTTCCGGCAGGTCGTCGCCGCGTTCGACGGACGGACGTTCCAGACGCTCTGGGAGTCGGCGCCCGCGGAAGGGCCGGACACCTCGCGCTACGTGAAGGTCATCGCCCAGAACGGCCGGCTGGTGATGAGCGAGCAGCGAAAGCTGAACCTGCTGGAGCTGGCGACCGGCAAGCGGCTGGGGCACGCGCCCCTGACGGACTCACCGCGCCGGCTGTGCATCCCGCCCGGGGACACGACGTCCGTCTGGGTGGAGGTGAAGGACCACCAGCACCTGCTCTTCGACACGCGCACGGCCAGGGCGGAGCCCGCGCCCCAGGCGCCGAAGGGCTGCGCCACGCCGCCCGAGAGCATGAAGTCGTGCGACGTCAGCCGGCCGCTGGAGCACCCCACCACCTGCGAGCGCTCCAGCGACCCGCCCTCCGACATCCGCGGCCTCACCGTCCGGTACCTCCTGCGCTCGGGCGGCTACACGCTGGCGCTGGGCATGCGGTACCCGGGGACGTCGGTGCCCATGGTGGCGCTGTTCGAGCCGGGCAACCGCAAGCCGCTGTGGCACGACATCGTGTCGGAGAAGGATCCGCTCCTCCTGCGGGACCTCTCGCCGGAGGTGGGGGAGCTCACGAAGGACGCCGTGTACGTCATCTACGTGCTGGACCAGGGCGGCCGGCAGCTCATCCGGCGCGACCTGCGCACCGGCGCCGTCGTCTGGGACGTGGCCCTGCCCGAGGCCCAGACCAGCGCCGTCCAGCCCACCCTCTGGGCCCGGGACGGCCGGCTCTACGTGTCTGATTGGGGCAGCCTTCTCGCGCTGGACGCCGCCACGGGTGAACGCATCGGCGGCATTGGCCTGGGAGGGAAGTGAATCAGTAGATGGAGATGAGGTGGACCCGCACGCGGGGGTTGCCGAGGTATTCCTCCAGCCGCCAGCGGGTCCGCATCCCGTCCTCGCGGATGCCCACGCCGCCGCCGGTGGGGGCCTCCGCGCTGGCCAGCGCCTCGCGCAGCTGGGACACCGCCCAGCGGTCGAACTTCGGGTCCCCGGAGCCCTCCAGCACCTGCAGGTCGATGAGGCTGCCATCGCGCGCCTGCCGCACCTCCACGATGGCGACGAGCGCGAGCACGGGGGCCGTGACGTCCATCATGTAGACGTCCGCCGCGCGCCCGGCCTCCACCGCCGCGCGCAGCCGGTCGGACGTCTCACCGCGGACGTCGCGCGCCTGGGGCGCGAAGGGCGTGCCCGTCCGGCCGAACCGCTCGATGGCCTCCAGCTGTTCACGCTTCAGCCGGCCGAGGACCACGTCCTTGTTGGGAGGGGGCGGGTCCACCAGCCGCTCGGCGAAGCCCTGGCGCAGCTTCGCGAAGTAGGGAGGCGTGGCGCCCGAGGCCCGCGCGGACGCGGTCGCGTCCTTGGTCCAGCCATCCACCTTCTGCCGCGCCTCCTCCGCCTCGCGGGCCGCCAGGGCCTTGGGGTCCGGCTCCGAACCGGGGACGTTGCGAAGCGTCCGCCCCGTCGACGGAGGCTCCCCCGTCAGGGGCCCACCGCCCAGCAGCCCGGGAGGCTCCAGCTGGAGCGGGACGTCGCGGGCCGGAGGTGACTCGCTCTTCGTGGGTGCTTCCGCCAGGGGCTCCGGCGCCGGCTTCCCGGGGGCCTCGGCGCTGGCAGGCGCTTCGTCCCTCTTCGGCGCGTCCTTCCGCCGCGTGCTCGTGGAGGGCTTGCGCGGAGGGCGCGGCGCTTCTTCTGGCGCGGGGGGCGTGGGGCGTGCGTCCCGGGTGACGATCTCCAGCTCGACGGCCCGCGGCGCCGGAGGCGGCACGCGAGCGGACGGACTCCGCGACAGCGCCACCAGGAGCGCCACGTGCAGGAGCCCGGACACTCCGAGCAGGAGCCAGAGCTGTTTGCGGCGGGACACGAAGCTCAGCTTGCTCCCTCCCGCCGCGCGGGAGAAGTGGCGCGGAGCGCGGGTGTTGGCTCCTCACGCTCCCCTGCCCTCTTCGTTCCCGCTAGGGCGCCGCCGGTGTCTTGAACTCCGGAATGAGTTCGCCCGTGAGCCGGATGCTCTTGAGGACCTTGTCGTGCGCCAGCGCGCCCACCTGGTGGAACGACATGAGCGCGTCGATGCCCAGCGCCTGATAGCGCTTGAGCCCCGCGCGCACCTGGTCCTGGGTCCCGACGATGAGCGAGTCCTGCGCGCTCAGCACCTCCCAGACCTGCTCATCCGGCACGTTCTCACCGGCCATGATGCGGCCCAGCAGGCGCTGCGCCTGGGACTGCGGCGCGTTCGGGTCCTTCTTGCGCAGGTACTGGCCCGTCAGGCCTCCGCCCGCCGGGTCCTTCGCCAGCACCTCCAGCTCCGCGGCCGTCTTCACGAAGGCGTCCTTCGCCTCGAAGAAGGTGAACGACCCGCTGGTGTACCAGGCGGCGGCCTTCGCGGCGCCGTTCTCCATGGCCTCGCGCTCGCTGTCCGCGCAGTGCACGAAGGTGAAGAAGGCGACCTGGTCGTTGACGAACTCGCCCACCGGCTCGCAGCGCGTGCGCAGCGCTTCACGGTAGAGGTGGATCATCTCCGCCACCTCCTCCGGAGAGGCCCAGAGCGTCACGCCCAGCGCGCCCACGCCGTTGCGCCCCGCCTGTTCGAAGGACGCGGGGCTGGAGCACGCCTGCCACAGCGGCGGGTGCGGCTTGCGGTACGGCTTCGGGATGACGCTGACGTCCTTGAGCTTGAGGTCGGGCCCATCCCAGGACACCTTGTCCTGCGTCCACAGCTTGGGAATCAGCTCGAAGGCCTGCTGCATCTGCCCGCGCGTGGAGTCGGGCTCGATGTTGAAGGTGCGCCACTCCGGGAGGGTGCTGCGCGCCAGTCCCAGCTGGAAGCGGCCCCCGCTCAGGTGGTCGATGAAGGCCGCGCGCTCCGCCACCCGGATGGGATGGTTGAAGCGCGTGGGCGCCAGCACCGACGAGTGGCCCACGTGCAGGTTCTTCGTGCTCCGCGCGATGGCGGTGAGCATGATCTCCGGCGCGGAGCTGTAGCTGAACTCCACGGCGGTGTGATGCTCCACCTGCCACCAGACGCCGTAGCCCATCTCATCCGCCAGCCGCGCCTGCTCCAGCGTCTCCTGGATGATCTGATGCTCGTGGTCCGGACCGCTCCACCGCTCCTTCGGGTGCTGCATCTCCGAAAAAATATCGAGCCGCATGATGTCCCCCCTGAAATCAGCGAATGCTGACTTTACAGCAAAATGCGGTAACGGGCCGCCACGCCGTCCGGAGCGCGGTGCTCCGGACGGCATGCGTCACAGGCGGCTAGTTCGCCCAGTGGACCTTGCCCAGGCCGGCGGGGATGAGGTCGCAGACGTAGAAGATGTCGTCGTACGGGTAGTTGTCATACACGCCGCGCGCGGGGATGCAGCGGGCCTGGTTGGGATACGGCGCGTTGTAGTCCGCCGCGAGCTGCTGGCAGTAGGCGTGGTCGGTCGGGCCGCCGCACTCCTCGGTGCACTGGTCCGCGCGGATCCACTGCGGATTGTAGAGGGGGTACGAGTCCGCCTCCGTCCAACACAGGCCCGAGGAGCACTGGGTGTCCGCGAAACAGCCCTGGCCCACGGCGTTGAGCCCCTGCTCCTGCTGCGTGGGGGCGGGGGTCTGCTGCTCCGGGGCCGGGCTTGCGCCACAGGCGAGCATCGCGAACGAGAAGAAGGAAACGGCCACGGCGAAGGGCTTGCGCATCTTGGGGAACCTTTCCAAGAGAAGGGAGGAGTCCGGAGAAAACCACTTCAGCCCCATGGAGCCAAGTCACGTTCTCGCGGCAATGGAACAGCGCGCGGCGGGGGCGCGGTACGCTCGGGGTACTTCACGAAGAGGGACCCGCCCATGTGCCGGAGCATCAAGACGCTGTTCAACTTCGAGCCTCCCGCGTCGGACGCGGAGGTGCGGGCGGCGGCCCTGCAGTTCGTGCGGAAGCTGAGCGGCACCAGCGCGCCGTCGAAGGCGAACGAGGAGGCCTTCAACCGCGCCGTCGAGGACATCACCGAGGCCGCGCGCCGGCTGGTGGACTCGCTGGTGACCACGTCCCCGCCGCGCAACCGCGACATGGAGGCCATGAAGGCGAAGCTGCGCTCCGCGAAGCGCTTCGCCCCGCGCTGACGGCCGCCGCTACAAGCGGCCGAGTATCTCCGCCTTCTTCGCCTCGAACTCGTGTTCGGTGATGAGGCCGGCATCGGCCATGCGCTTCAGGTCCTCCATCGCCCGGACGGGGTCGGCCGGAGGCGCTGGCGGAGCGGTCATCGCGAAGCCGGTGATGACGACGCGCTGGGGCTGCATCGGGTCCACCATCACCTGGACCCGAAGCCCTGGCCCCCAGGTGGCCGTGCTCGAATGAGGCGGCAGCCGCTTGCTCACCCGCGCCTGATAGGGAGCACGGCCGGGGATGTGAACCTCCAGCAGCAGTTGGAGGATGGGACGCTTATCGATGCGGATCGCGGTGTCCCGCACCTCCAGCACTGTGGCCTCCCCGGCCCTTCCATTCTTCAACTCCGCGCGATCCAGCCCGGCGCCCAACAGCCCCCCTTCGGCCCAAACGCCCAGGCCAGTCCCCCCACCACGACAAGGAGGAGGACCAGGAGCGGAGGGTCGGAGGTGATGGCGTCGAACATGGGGTTCAGCCTACGGGATGTTGATGCGCGAGTGCATGGCCCGCCCGTCATACGCGGCGGCGCCGCAGCGGGCATGGGCCCAGTCGCCATTCACCGCGGAGCAGATGCGGAAGGCCTGGATGTTGGAGAGGGGCACGTTGATGCCCGGCGTGTCGCAGCGCCCCTGGTAGGTCCAGGCCAGGCTCTTGTTCACGGCGCCCACGCCAATGCACGGGCCAATCCACGCGCCCGTGTCCCGCCGCTGCACGTCGATGGAGTACTGTGCCGTCGTCTCCTCCTCGCTCCACTCCAGGTCCACGAAGGGCGTGACGCCGCCGGGCAGCTCCAGCGTCACGTCGTCGGAGATGCCGTCATAGGCCTTCTCCACGAACGGGCCCCAGACGTTGTTGTTGGAATAGAAGATGCGGAACGCGGCGATCTCCCCCTTCGTCACCACGCGGTCCCCCGCGCTGCGGCACACGCCGTCGAACACCGTCTTGTTGGCCTGCCCCAGCAGCGTCACGGACGTGCACGGCCCCACCACCGAGCCATTCTTCAACACGACGTCCAATGAGTAGCTGTACCCCGCCAGCCGGTTCCAGCGCACGCTCACCTGGTTGAGTGACGTCATCGCCCCGTCCGGCCTGAACGCCACGCGCTGCTTGTACGTGCTGCGCGACGTGAGGTTGCCCGCGCTGTCGAAGGCCCCCTGGTGGAAGACGTTGAAGTACTCCCCCCGCCGCTCGACGATGACGTTGTGGCCGTGGGACTGCACCAGCCGGCCCGCGGAGTTCTTCAACGGCAGGGACAGCCGCCGCACCGCCCGCGCCCGCGTGAGCTCCGGGACGGTGTCCGCCATCACGTAATACATGGCGTACTGGCTGTTGTACCAACCGCCGCTGAACACCATGTAGTAGCGGCCGTCGCGCTTGAAGAGCTCCGGCGCCTCGTTGATGCCCTCCTCGTAGGAAGGCGTCGCGAACACCGCCGGGCCCGCGTGGTTGTAGACGGTGCCGGGCGCGGCCAGCTTGAACGACGAGATGTTGTTGCCGTTCTGGAACCACACATAGAAGAGCCAGCGGTCCACGCCGTCGTTGAACGTCGCCGAGTCGATGCGGATGTTCCGGTTGCACCCCTGCGGCAGGCACGCCGTGCCAGTGGTGGTGCGAGGCCACGTCGTGTTCGCGTTGATGGGCTGGGGCGCGCCGAAGTTGAGGTTCAAATCCGGCGCCGTGGCCACGAACGTCGTCACCTCCTGGCCCGCCGGAGGACACGCCGCGCCGTTGGGCACGCGGTGGCCGGAGAAGTGGAGCTGGTAGACGCTGCCCACCTTGCTCAGGTCCGGCGCCCACAGGAAGCAGTAGTCGTAGGCCGGGTCCGCCGCGGACGGGTTGTAGTCACGCTTGAAGCGGAACGCCGTCAGGTCGTTGGACTCATACAGCGGCAGCACCACCCCGTTGCCCGTGCCGGTGAGGAAGAACAGGTCGTCGTGCTCCTTGTAGACGTCCGGATCCGCCAGCCACTGCATCAGCAGCGTGCGCGAGTTGTCCTGCGCGCGGGCGGTCCCCGACAGGGCCAGGGTAAGGAACGACAGCAGCAGCACGGCTCGGACGGGCTTCATGAGGCCTCTCCATGGAAGTCTTGAATTTCAAGCTTCCAAGGAAGGCCCGGACCACGCAAGGCCGATGGGTTTTGACGGCCCGGCGACCATCCGGTATATCGCCGACTTCGATAATGAAAATCAATTTCATTGCAATCCTCATCGGCGTCGCGGTCATCGCGCTCTTCGGCTGGCGGGCCTCGCGCGCCCCGGCCCCCGCGCCCGTCCCTGAAGCCAGCGCGGCGGCGGGCCGGAGCATCCCGCACGCGCAGGGCAGCACCGTGGTGGTGGAGCACCCGAAGCAGGTCGTGGTGTTCGACCTGGCGGCGCTGGACACGCTGGACGCGCTGGGCGTGGACGTGCAGGGCGTGGCGGGTGATTACTTCCCCGGCCAGCTGGCGAAGTACGCGGACGCGAAGAAGTACCCGCGCTTCGGGACGCTCTTCGAGCCCGACTACGAAGCCCTCCACGCCGCCCGGCCCGACCTGGTCATCACCGGCGGCCGCTCCAGCGCCCGGTACTCGAAGCTGTCCGCCATGGTGCCCACCATCGACCAGGTCACGGACGACGCGCACTTCCTGGACACCGTGGTGGCCAACACCTGGCGGCTGGCCACCGTCTTCGGCAAGGAGGAGCAGGCACGCGCCCAGGTGGAGGCGCTGCACCAGGGCATCGCGACGCTGAAGGGCACCACCGCCAGCCGGGGCAAGGGGCTCATCGTGCTGACGTCCGGCGGACGGATGAGCGCGTATGGCCCGGGCTCGCGCTTCGGCGTGCTGCACGACGCGTTCGGCATCCCTCCCGCGGCCCCGTCGCTCAAGGCGTCGCTGCACGGAGAGGCCGTGGGCTCGGAGTTCATCCTGGAGACCCACCCGGACTGGCTGTTCGTCATCGACCGGGACGCGGCCATTGGCGAGGGTGGCGGCGCGCAGCGGCTCCTGGACAACGAGCTGGTGCACCAGACGGCGGCCTGGAAGCAGGGGCAGGTCGTGTACCTGGAGCCCGCGAACACCTACCTCATCGGCGGCGGCATCCAGTCCCTGCGGCGCCTGATGGAGCAGCTCTCCGATGTCTACGCGAAGCCCCGACAGCCCCCCGCTCCCTGAGGCCGCCTTCGCGCGAAGCGAGTCCGTGGCCCGGCCCGCGAAGGGAGGCCCGCTGCCGCTGCTCGTGCTGGCCGGCCTCGCGGTGCTGGGGCTCGCGGGCACGAGCCTCCTGATTGGCGTGAGCCACGTGTCGTGGGACGCGCTGCTCGCGCCGTCGGAGCACCAGCGCGCCGTGCAGGTGCTGGTCATCAGCCGCGTGCCGCGCACGCTGGCCCTGGTGCTGGCGGGCATGTCCCTGTCCGTCGCGGGCCTCATCATGCAGATGCTCGCGCGCAACCGCTTCGTGGAGCCCTTCACCGCGGGCACGGCGGAGTCCGCGAGCCTGGGCCTGCTGGCCGTCACCCTCCTCGCTCCCGGCCTCCCCATCCTCGCCCGGACGGCGGTGGCGGCGGGCTTCGCCATGGCGGGCACCGCGCTGTTCCTGCTCATCCTCCGGCGCATCCCCCTGCGCTCGGCGCTCGTGGTGCCCGTGGTGGGGCTGGTGCTGGGGGCCATCTTCGACGCGGCGACGACGTTCTTCGCCTACCGCTTCTCCCTGCTGCAATCGCTGATGGCCTGGACCACGGGCGACTTCTCCAGCGTGCTGCGCGGCCGCTACGAACTGCTCTGGGGCGCGTTCGTGCTGACGGTCGTCGCCTACGTCGCCGCGGACCGCTTCACCGTCGCCGGAATGGGCGAGGCCTTCACCACCAACCTGGGCCTGAGCCACCCGCGCATCGTGGCGCTGGGGCTGGCCATCGTCGCCATGGTCACCGCGGTGGTGGTGGCCACCGTGGGGATGATTCCCTTCATCGGGCTGGTGGTGCCCAACGTCGTCAGCCTCATGGTGGGCGACAACGCGCGCCGCTCCATCCCGTGGGTGGCGGTGCTGGGCGCGGGCTTCGTGCTCCTGTGCGACATCGTCGGGCGGGTGGTGCGCCAGCCCTATGAGATTCCGGTGGGCACCGTGGCGGGCGTGGTGGGCAGCCTCGTCTTCCTGCACCTGCTCTTGCGGAGGAACGACCGTGTCGGCTAGCGCGCTGCGCCTGGAGGGCCACGAGCGGCGGCTGCTCCTGTTGGGAGGCCTGGCCGCGTTCTGCGTGGGGGTGTTCATGACCGTGGACGCGGGCGGCAGGTGGGACTTCGTGCTGCCCTTCCGCGCGCGCAAGGCCGCCACGGTGCTGCTGGTGGGCTACGCCATCGCCGTCTCCACGGTGCTGTTCCAGACCGTGGTGGAGAACCGCGTCCTGACGCCCGCCATCATGGGCTTCGACACGCTCTACCTGCTCCTGCAGTCCGGCCTGCTCTTCTTCCTGGGCTCGCGCACCATGGCCAGCCTGGACACCCGGCTGCTCTTCACGGTGGAGGTCGCCGTGATGGTGTGCTTCTCCGCCGTGCTGCACCGCTGGCTCTTCGAGGGCGGCCGGCGCAGCGTCCACCTGCTCCTGCTCACGGGCGTGGTGCTGGGCGTGCTGTTCCGCAGCCTGTCCAGCTTCCTCCAGCGCCTCATCGCGCCGGGCGAGTTCGACTTCCTGCAGGACCGCTTCTTCGCCAGCTTCAACAACCCCGACCCGGACCTGCTCCTCGTCTCCGCGGTGATGACCGCGGGCGCGTCCGTCCTGGGATTGCGCCTGCTTCACGCCTGCGACGTGCTGAACCTGGGCCGCGACGTGGCCATCAACCTGGGCGTGGACCACCGGCGCACGGTGTCGCGCCTGTTGGCGGTGGTGGCCGTGCTGGTGTCGGTGTCCACGGCGCTGGTGGGGCCGGTGACCTTCTTCGGGCTCCTGGTGGCGAACCTGGCGCATGGGCTGGTGCGCTCGCACCGGCACGTCCACGTGCTGCCCGCGGCGGTCTGCCTCGCGGTGATTGGCCTCCTGGGCGGTCAGCTGGTGCTGGAGCGCGTCTTCTCCTTCGGCGCCAACCTGCGCGTCATCATCGAGTTTTGGGGCGGCCTGATGTTCATCTCCCTGCTGATGCGAGGCGCGCTGCGATGATTGAAGCCCGGAACGTGTCCCGCCGCTACGGCGACACCCTGGTGGTGGACGACGTCACGCTGAAGCTGCCGGAGCGCGGCGTGACGTCCATCATCGGGCCCAACGGCGCCGGCAAGTCCACCCTGCTGTCCATGGTGAGCCGGCTGCTGCCCCTGTCCTCCGGCACGGTGCTGGTGGACGGCATGGACGTGGCCCGCACACCCGGCGACGCGCTGGCGCGCAGGCTGGCCATCCTGCGGCAGGACAACGCCGTCACGTCGCGGCTCACCGTGCGCGACCTGGTGACGTTCGGCCGCTACCCGCACTCGAAGGGCCGCCCCACGGTGGAGGACCGCGCCTTCGTGGAGGGCGCGCTCCACCACCTGGGCCTGGAGCCCATCGCCCACCGCTTCCTGGACGAGCTGTCCGGTGGCCAGCGCCAGCGCGCCTTCGTGGCCATGGTGCTGTGCCAGGACACGCACTACGTGCTCCTGGACGAACCCCTCAACAGCCTGGACATGAAGCACGCCGTGGCCATGATGAAGGAACTGCGGCGCGCGGCGGACACGCTGGGCAGGTGCGTGGTGCTGGTGCTGCACGACCTCAACTACGCCTCCTGCTACTCCGACCACGTCATCGCCATGCGCGGCGGGAGGGTCGCCTTCCAGGGGACGCCGGATGAGCTGATGCGCCCCGACGTGCTGCGCGACATCTATGGCATGGACATCGGCATCCACCTGGTTGAAGGCAAGCGCATCGCCGTCCACTACCGCTGAGCCCGGGATGTGACACACGTGTCATGACTGGCGTTGACCGCCGGTGCGTCCCGGGAATGTTTCCCTCTGTGAAGTCGTGGCATCCGGCTTGCTGAAGGCCCGGGCACCATGACCCACCACCCCGAATCCGCTCCGAACCTCCGCCTGCGTCACTGGGCCTCCCGGCTGGCCCTCCTGGTCGCGGGCGTCAGCGCCATCGCCACGTCGCAGGCCACGTCCGAGGACCTGACCTCCGAGCCCTACACGGGCCGGGCGGTCCAGCTCACCCCCGATGCGCCCAGGGCCAAGGTGCCGTTCGTGGTGGCGGCTACGGCCACGAAGTCGCCCGACAAGCTCGTCGAGGCGGAGGTGACGGTGCTGGTGTCGGCCACGTGGACGCCCACGAACCCCGAGCAGGCCGCCAGACCCTGGGTCCGCGCCACGCTGTCCGAGGGCGACTCGGAGTTCACCGGTCCGGAAGCGAGCGGCGTGCTGGTGGCGGGGCAGCCGGTGACATTCCAGGTCCACAACTACCTCGGCCGTGACTGCACGCTGGGAACGCGCTGCGAGTGGGCCCCGAAGCTGAACCTCGAGCTGCAGCCCGGCGCCGCGCCCGGCACGGTGGAGGTGGTGTGGACGGCGACGGCCTCCGCGCACGTGGTGGATACCTCCAGCACGCCCAAGGGCTTCGCCGTCATCGTCTCGGAGCCGTGAGCCGGGCAGCCCGAGTTTGATCTGCCTCCGCGGAGGGTGAAAGCCTGCGCCCTCCTCCTTGACGAAAGGCAGACACGGGTGCGTGAGAAGAGCCTGGAGTACATGCTGGATTGGATTGCCGTGCAGGAGCTGGTGGCCGAGTACGGGCAGGCCATCGACCACGGCAAGGACACGGGCGACTGGACCCGGTGGGAGCGGGTCTTCGCCCCCGAGGTGACGTCCGACTACTCCCGCTTCATGGGGGTGCCGCCGTCCACCGCGCCGCGCGCCGTGCTGGCACAGTTCGGCAACAAGGCGCTGGAGTGCTTCACCCGCGTGCAGCACTCCACCGCCAACACCGTGCGCACGGAGTTCACCAGCCCCACGCACGCCACGGTGCACGCCTACGCGGAGGTGTCCCACTTCTTCAACATGGACGGCTACCCCCAGGAGTGGACCCTGGTGGGGCGCTACACCCACGAAGTCGTGAAGACGGCCGCGGAGGGATGGCGCATCCAGAAGGTCACGCTGGATCCCATCCACCACCGGGGCAACCTGCTGGGCCTGGAGTTCGCCCGGGGCAAGCGGCTCGGAACGCCCTGACCCAGGTCACCGCGCGCGTTTCTTCCGGGACCGGGCGGGGGGCTTCGCGAGCGCCTCCGCCTGCGCCCTGATGGTCTCCGCCAGGAAGTCCACCACCGCGCGCACCCGCGCGTTGTGGGCCAGGTCCTCGTGGAACACCAGCCACACGGTCCGCTCCAGCTCCGGCAGCGCGTCGCGCAGCGGGACGAGCTCCGGGTGCAGGTGGCCGAAGAACGCCGGCAACAGCGCCACGCCCAGGCCCTCGCGCGCGGCCTGGAGCAGCCCCAGGATGGACGTCAGCCGCAGCGCCACGGTGGCCCTCGCCGCGTGCACGTCCAGCCACTTCGACTCCGGCCAGCGCCGCGAGTCCTGCGCGTAGCCCACCACCGCGTGCCCCTGCAGCCCCGTGTCGAAGCGCACCGGCCCCCGGCGGGCCAGGTACGCCTTGGACGCGAAGGGCACGACACCAATGGCAGCCACCTTCCGGGCCCGCAGCGACGCCTCCTGCGGGCGCACGAGCCGGATGGCCACGTCGGCCTCGCGCCGCGCGAGCGACAGGGCTTCGTAACCGGAGAGCAGCTGCAACTCGATTTCCGGATGGCGCTCCTGGAACGCGGCCAGCCGGGGCAGCACGTTGTGGACCAGGAAGGAGTCCGTCGCGGTGACCGTCACCGGGCCGGAGGGGCGCAGGTCCTCGCCGCTGGCGAGCCGCTCCACCCGCAGCGCCTCCGTCTCCACCGCCTCCGCGGCCGGCCGGATGCGCAGCGCCACCGCCGTGGGCTTCAGGCCCGTGGGTGTCCGGTCGAAGAGGCGCGCCCCCAGCTCCTTCTCCAGCACGGCCAGGCGCCGGCCCACCGTGGTCTGGTCCACCTTCAACCGCCGCGCCGCCGCGGAGAGGTTGCCCTCCCTCGCGATGGCCAGGAAGTGCCGCAGGTCACTCCATTCGGGCATGGTCTGCATTCTCGCAGAGGCGGTCTGCGGAAACGGGCATTTTCGCAGACCCTGCTCGACGCCATCCTCCCGGGCGTTTCCTTCCAACCCCAGGAGCCGTTCCCGTGAAGACCCTGCCCAAGCTCGTCGCCGCCGTCGCCGTCGTCTCCGCGTTCACCTTCGCCGCCGCCAGGGGCAAGGAGGCCGCGGCCTTCCAGCAGACCGCCTATGACAAGCTCGGCTGGACGGAGATGATGCCCGGAGGCCCGTCCGTGCACGTCCTCTGGGGTGACATGAAGAAGGGGCCGTACGCCCTGCTGATGAAGTTCCCCGCCGGGTTCGACTCCGGGCCGCACACCCACTCCGCCGGCTACCACGGCGTGCTGGTGAAGGGCCGCATGACGAACACCAGCGAGGGCGCCGTCGCGGCGGGCGCCGTGGAGGCGGGCAGCACGTGGGACCAGCCCGGCAAGGTGGTGCACCGCAACCAGTGCTCGCCGGACGCCGAGTGCGTGCTGCTCATCGCCCAGGACAAGCCCTTCGACTTCGCGCCCGCCAAGGCGAAGTGACGCGCTTCAGCGCGAGTCGCGGCGCTTCTGCTGCCGGGCGAACTCCGCCCGCAGCGCCCCGCCAATGCGCTTGCCCGTCACCTGGGTGGGCTTGCGGATCTTCTGGAAGTTCTTCGTCTCTTGGATGAAGCCACCACGGTGCTTCTTCGAGGTGGTCTCCTTCGGAGGCTGGAACATCGGCGGGGCTCCTGTCCGGGTGGCTGTCCCCGGAAGATGCATCACGCCCCGGAGGCTTGCCATCCCTCCAGGACGGAGCACGGGCGGGCAGGCTTGGATCCGGAGTGACGCGTTTTTGCAATCCAGGCCGGGGCTCCTGGCGTATGGGTCCGGGAACCAGGCAAGGGAGCAGACACCCATGACGAAGCGCGCGAGTGGTCCTTTCGACGTCAAGCTCACCCCCATGGCGCCAGAGGCCGGTGCGGTGGAGGCGGCCCCGGGCCGGATGATGCTCGACAAGCGCTTTCACGGTGCGTTGGACGCCACGAGCCAGGGGCAGATGCTCGCGGTGCGGACGCCGGTGGAGGGGTCCGCGGGGTACGTGGCCATGGAGCGCGTCAGCGGCACGCTGGACGGGCGGAGCGGCACCTTCGCGCTCCAGCACTTCGGCGTGATGACGCGCGGTGCGCCCCACCTGGTCATCTCCGTGGTGCCAGACTCCGGAACCGGCGAGCTGACGGGGCTCGCCGGTTCGATGACCATCGACATCGCGCCGGGCGGGAAGCACTCCTACGACTTCCAGTACACCCTGCCCTGATTCAGGGAGCGCAGTAGCGGACCGCCTGGAGCGTGTGGGACAGGGGGCTCTTGGTGGACGTCATCACCAGCGCACCCATCCAGCGCTCCGGAAGCTCCTGCAACTGGACCCACTGCGCGTACCGGTGCAGGGGCAGGTACTCGGGTCCAGGGGTCAGGTCCGCCGGGACGCCCTCCTTCCCCAGGGCCCAGAACCGGCCGCGCCACGAGAAGAGGGGATCGCTCTCTTGCGAGTTCCTGGAGACGGAGAGCCACGCGGCCTGAAGGCCACGAGACGTCACCGCGGTCCCGGCCCAGGAGGCTTCCATGGGGGTCGTCGTGGCCAGGGTGCGATTGCTCACCTCGCCAAAGAGGTTCCCCAGGACCGTCAGCACGCGCTGACCGGCCTGGATGCCACGCAGCACGATGGCTGGAGACGCCAGGGCGTCGCCCGCCGCCGCGCCCAGGTCCACGAGCCGGGTCTCCGGATTCGCCTCGGAGGGGAACGTCCGCTCATCGCCCACGGGTTGCAGGCCGGCGTCGAAGCGCTGGAGCCGCAGCAGTCCCTCGACCGCGCCGTCCTTGATCTCCTGGGCCAGGACCACGAAGCCACCGTCACGCAGCCCCATCACGTCCACGCCGTAGAGCACCGTGTCCTTGGCGATTGCCTGCATCAGGACCCGAGGAGCCACCACGGACTGGCCGTTCAGCTCCGTGAGCGCGCCCCGCACCTCACGGCCCCCGGAGACGAACGAGGAGCTGTTCCTCCAGGCCGAGAAGATCCGGGTTCCATCCGCCGACACGGCCGCCGCGGTGGCCCTGTCGCCCACGGTCTGGTCGAAGAGAAGCGCCCCCCCCTCGGGCTCGCCCTCGCGGGGCACCCGGTGTCCCTGCTCATCCAGCAGGATGAGGTGGCCCCGGGTGTGGTCGCCATTGGGTCCCGCGGATGAGTAGTACAGCGCCGGTCCCTGGGACGTGCGCAGCAGCCGGGTGCTCACCGTGTCCAGCGCGAGGACGTCATCCTGGACCTCCACCGGAATCTCCGTGGTGCCCAGCGGCGTCATCGCGGTGTCCATCTGGATGACACGGGCCACCACCTCCCGGTCGAAGACCACCGCCAGGACACCCTCCGTCACACGGAGGCTGCTGATCCGGCCTGCGTGCGGAGGCCATCCCAGCGACGCGACCTGTGACCAGGACGGCGGCGGATCCGTCACGCCGTCGCAATCATTGTCCAGACCATCGCAGCGCGTCTCCGAGGCCTCGTAGTCCGCGCCATACGAGAGCGCGGTGCACACCGGCTCGTAGGCCCCATCCACCAGGGCGCGCCGGGCTCCAGAACAGACGCCTTGCGTCTTCTCACAGGGCAGCGGCTCCCCCAGGGAGCCCGCGTCGGTGCCGGCATCCACCTCCACCTGCGTGCCGCCGTCATCGCCTTGCGCGCCACCAGCATCCGGAGTCCCCGAGTCCACGCTCCCGGAGTCCGGGAGCGGATCCACAGGCGGATCCGAATCCTCGCATCCCCCCAGCACCCCACTTCCCACCGCCAGCACCACCGCCCAACGCCTTGCGCTTCGCATCCGCACTCCCATCATCCCCTCTTTGGCGGACCTGCAATGGGATCCGCCCCCGGATGAATCCTAATCCATATCAACGCCGCGCAGGTCAAGCGCCAGCCTTCACCCGGACCCATGACAGGGCTTGAAGACCCGCGAGCCACGCTCCCATGACCAAACCATGACGAAAGTGGTTCATCCGGACCCACCGTGTCGCGGTCTCCACGGTCGCGGGCACGTCGGGTGATTGCATCAGCCGAATCATTGTCGGGATGAAGTACGAAAAGGTCAGCAGCCGATCCACGAGCGCCATGAGCGCGGCCGCGAGCCACCATGTCCGCAGCGGCCCCGTGGCCCGCGTGGCGAAGTACAGGCTGGCCAGCGTGAGCAGCGTCAACGGCCCGGTGCTGACGAAGCCCCAGAAGCGCCGCCCCACGTCGGGTGTTCTCCATGAGCCCCGGCACGCCCTCCTCGCCCAGATTGGCACCGACATCGTCCGCTTCCAGGAGGCCTCCGTGGAGTTCGACTCCGCCGTGGGGCAGGTGCTCGCGCTCGGCCGCGCGGAGCTGACGTGTCTGGCGCAGCTGCACTTCGGAGGCCCCGCGCCCCTGAGCGCCGTCGCGAAAGACGCCGACGTGGAGCGGCTGGAGCTCGCGGGCTACGTCCAGCGCGAGGGCTCGGGAAGCAGCAGGAGGCTCGCGCTCACCGCGCACGCACGCGAATGGATTGAGACGCTCTGGGGTCCCGTCCAGGCGGATGGCCTCCAGCTGATGTCACCCCTGACGGACGCGGAGCTGAAGGTCATTGCCCGCTTCCTGGGCGAGGCACGCAAGTCCCAGGACCGCCACGCCGCCCGCGTGGCGAAGCTGCTCCAGGAGCCCGGAGGCACCCGGGCGGCACGCCGGCGTGGGGGCCTCTCCGCCGCCGCGCTCCACCGCGTGCGGCTCTTCGTCGAAGCGCACCTCGCGCGGAAGATAAACGTGGGCGAGCTGGCCCGGCGCGGGCCTGAGCGTGTTCTACTTCACCCGCGCCTTCCGCCAGTCCATGAGCATGACCCCACATGCCTACGTGCAGCAGCGGAGGGTGGAGCGGGCGCGGGAGCTGTTGAGCCACACGACCCGCTCCCTCGGAGACATCGCGCTCGAAGTCGGCTTCAGCTCCCAGAGTCACTTCACCACGGTGTTCCGCCGGGTGACGGGGCTCACGCCCGCGGTGCTCCGGCGCGCAAGCCTTCGCACCCACGACTGAATCAAGGCCCGAGGCCACCCTCCAGCCCGGAGAGGGCCGCCGTGCTGTTTCAGGGGGATGGGAGGGAAGATCCGGCCCGGAGCGCGTAGAAGTGGCATGGCCCGTCCCAAGAGTCCCTTCGTCTGGATCCTCCTCGCGGCCGGAGGCGCCTGCGCGCTCTGCTGTACCGGCGCCCTGGGGCTCATGGCCCTGGGGCTCTTCGCCGGAGACGACAGCGCCACGCCGGGGGCTCCGGGCGCGGTGGCCCGGGGACGCGGCGACCCCGGTGAGCCCGGCGGCTTCGCCTTCGACGCGCCCCAGGGATGGAAGACCCAGGCGGACGGGCGCTTCATCCTGGAGTGGGACGAGCGGGGCGACACCCTGGGCGTCGAGGCGCTCCGGCTGCCGGCCGTGCCCGGGCTCGACGACGCCGAGGGCAAGCTCGCGCGGATGTGGCAGGAGCGCGTGGGCGCGGACTGGAACGACGTGAAGCCGAACCCGCTGGTGATGCGGCGCTTCATGGCCAACGGGGCCCGCGCCTTCTTCACCGCGGCGGTGGTGCGCGCGAAGAACAACGACCGGACCTTCCGCGTGAGCCTCTACCTGGTGGAGGCGCAAGACCGCCTGGAGCCGCTGGTGTTCATCCAGAGCTTCATGACGCCCGGAGGCCTGGGCGAGGCCATGTCGGCTTCGTTCTCCTGGAACACGTCCTACGCCCGCGTGGAGGAAGCGCTGAAGGGCGTGCGCGGGAGCCCCGTGGGGCTGCCGCTGGTGGACGACCCGGAGGTGGTGGGCCACTTCATCTACGGCAGCAGCACCAGCGCCCAGTGGGTCAACACCTTTACCGGGAGCACCACCATGACGGCGGTCTCCTACAGCGCCGAGTACACCTTCAGCCCCGGCCACGCCTTCCAATACAAGTACGCGGGTGCGTCCGGCCAGGTGGGCGCGATGCGGTTCGGCTCCGAGGACGACCAGGGCACCTGGAGCGTGAAGCACGACGTGCTGACGGCCGCCGGAGCGAAGCGCACACGCCGGTTCCTGCTCATCGGGGCCGCGCGCACGCCAGAGGGAAAGCGCACGCTCTACCTCATGCCGGAGCACCCGGGCTGGTCCCTGTCCCCGGGCGCCATCGGGCAGAACGGCGAGCTGTACGTGGCGGCGGATTGAAGAACACGCCCGCTGCCCGGTGACACCGCCGGGCATCACCGGTGTTCCATCCGCCGGCTGGAAGAAGCACCGGCCCTTCCCTCACAGGAGATGGAACATGGCTGTCCTGCACCGAGGACTGCGGGTGGGTATGGCATTGCTCGCGAGCGTCATGGCCCCCGCCTGCGGGCCGGAGCTCCCGTTTGGCAGCGAGCTGGAGCTGGGTGAGCTGGAGGCCCAGGACCTGGCGGTGGAGACGGCGCTGCCGCCCCTCGACCGCGAGGCCCTGAGACAGGCCATCGCGGGGCTGCCCAACGCGGAGGTCACCGGCGCGCTGGTCCGGGTGAGCGGCGCGGACGGACGCTGGCTGGGCACGTCCGGCGTGGCGGACCTCCGCACCGGCGCTCCAGTGCACGCGGACGCGCACTTCCGGATTGGCAGCATGACGAAGACGTTCACGGCCACCGTCGTGCTCCAGCTCGCCGCCGAGGGGCGCGTGGACCTGGACCGGCCCGTCCAGCACTACCTGCCGCGCCTTCTACCCGCGGGCGTCTACGCGCCCATCACCGTGCGCCAGCTGCTCAATCACACCCACGGGCTGCCTGGCGTGCCGGTGCCGCAGAAGGACCCGGACTGGTTCTTCGAGAACCGCTTCCGGCGCTTCAGCCCGCGAGAGCTCGTCGCGCTGTCACTTCCTCCGGGTCCTCGCTTCGCTCCCGGCACGAAGCAGGAGTACGGCAACATCGGCTACATCGTCGCGGGGCTGCTCATCGAACAGGTGACGGGCCGGCCCTACGGGGACGCCGTGCGCGAGCGCATCCTGCGGCCGCTGCACCTGCGCGACACCTTCGTGCCCGGCAACGACGTGACGATTCCCGGACGCCACGCCCGGGGCTACGAGGAGCTCACGCCCGAGGACGGACAGTGCCCGGCCGGCGCCTTCGCGTACGGCGCGCGCTGCATGGTGGACGTCACCGAGGCCAGCCAGTCCGTGCCCTGGGCCGCCGGGAACATGATCTCCACCGCCGAGGATGTGGACCGCTTCCTCGTCGCGCTCTTCCAGGGGCGGCTCCTGCCGCGCAAGCAGCTGGAGGAGATGTTCACCGTCCCGGACCTGCCCGGCGCCACCTACAGCGTGGGCCTCAACCGGTACGAGCTGGGCGGCGTCACGTTCTGGGGCAAGAGCGGAGACCGGCACGGCTACAACAACGGGATGGGCGCCACGCGGGACCTGCGCCGGCGCCTCGTCTATTCGGTCAACACGCTCCACATGGGGGGCGCCCAGCCGGACATCGCCGCGCGGATCATCGCGGCGGCGCTGATGGCGCCCGCCCGGCCCTGAGCGGGGGCTACTTCTTCGCGGCGGGCTTCGCCTTCGCCTGCTCCGCCTGCTTCTTGAGCGCGAGCAGCGTCCCACGGGCCCGCTGCGTGGACTTGCGGCGCAGGCCGGGGTCGTACTCGATGGCCTTGCTCAGGTCCTTGAGGCCTTCCGGCACCTTGCCGCGGCGCAGGTGGATTTCACCGCGGCCCACCAGCGCGTCCACGTTGGAGCTGTTGAAGCGCAGCGCCTGGTCGTACGCGTCGAAGGCGTCATCCACGCGGTCCACGGTCATGTACGCGGCGCCCAGCTGCGCGCGGAACACCGTGTCGTGCGGCGAGGCGGCCACCAGGCCTTCGAAAATCTGGAGCGCGACCTTCGTGCGGCCGGCCTGGAGCATCTGGTGGCCCGTGGCGGCGTACTTGTAGAGCCGGTCGTTCGACATCCCGAGGAACTGGCCCAGCGTGACCTCTCCCCGGATGAGCTCCTCCGTCAGCGGCGGTGCATCCTTCGGCGTGTCCTTGGGGGACTCGGCCTTGTTGCTCACGGCCTTGCTGCTCACGGGCACCTCAAGCCAGGGGGCCCGGTGCAAGCGCCCCCCGAATCCAGCGGGTTACTGTCAGACGAACAGGTTGCGCTTGACGATATCATTCAGGCGGCCGACGTCGTCGAGCGCGCTGAACATGTTCTTCACGCTGTCGAAGGCCTTCTGGATGCCCTCGCGGTGGTCGTCCTTGTTGTACTTGCCCAGGTCGTCCGCGCCCGTGAACGGGTTGAAGCCCAGCGCCTGGGTGTTGCCCAGCGCGTTGAAGGTCTTGGTGACGGCCTCGGTGGCCTTGCTCAGCGCGTTGTCGCGCGTCGCGTCGAAGGTCGCCTTGTTGAACGTGGCGGAGCTCGACTTGCCGTCCGCGCTGGAGGTGGCCTTCTCGCTCAGCGTCATGAAGTCGCCGGTCTTGAACTTGTCCACCGTGCCGTCGTTGCCCGTCACCTCGCGGCCGCCGTAGGACCAGGAGGCCGTGGAGTCGCCCATGTTCAGGCGGTCCGAGAAGTGCTTGGTCGTGAAGTCCGCGGAGGTCTCCCAGCCGTCCTTCGTGATCTGCCCGACCTTGCCCTTGCCCTTGTCGATGTCCGTGACCTGGATGTGATCGTCGCCGCAGGTGATGTCCAGCTTGCCGGTCACCGTCATGCCGTTGCCGTACGGGACGCAGCCCACGTGGATCTGCGTGCCGTCACCCAGCACGAAGGTCGTGTCGCGCTTGAAGTCGAACTTGCCGCCGTCGCTCTCGTCGACGTGCGGGTCGCCCCAGATGCGGGTGCTCTTGCCGTCCGGGCCGGAGATCTTCCACTCCTGCGTGCCCAGCTGCTCAATCTTGTAGCCGCCCGGCGTGGTGATGACGCCGTTGCTGTCCACCTTGAGCTTGTCCGCGGGGCGCATCTGCGCCTCCCACTTCGGCGCCTCCGAGGGGAAGGCCCCGCTCGTCGACGCCTGCTCGGGCGTGGACGACTGGCCGCTCACGAACGAGCTGCCGTCCGCGGTCTTCGAGGTGGCCGGCTGCGCGGAGGCCTGCTTCAGCTGCGCATCGATGAGGGACAGCGCCTCGTTGGCGGTCGACTCGATGAGCTTGAGGTTCTTCGCCAGCTCCGCCTCGCTCAGGCCGGGGGCGTTGGTGGTGCTCTGGAGGACGCGCGCGCTGTTGCCGGTGGAGGTGATGCCAGCCATGTTTTCCCCTCGATGATGGCGCCTCGGAAGGCGCGGACTTTCTGAACCTGGATTATCCAGCAGGCGCGATCAGAAGTTGTGCCCACACGGTGAATTCCAGCAGGGTGGGAAGCAGGGCGCCAGACCCGGTGGGGGGCCTGGCGCCATCCCCGCGAAACTACTGGTTTTCCAGGGCGATGCGCAGGCCGGTGATGAAGGCGTACTTGATGGTGGTGGCGTTCGCCTTGTCGTCCTTCACCATGTCGTGGGCCTTCTTCAGCCAGGCGTTGACCTCCGCGTCGCTGGGAGGCCGGCCGTTGGGCCCCAGGACCTCGCGGAAGGCCTCGTTCAGCAGGCGGCGCAGGGTGCCGTCATCCGTCTTGTCCAGGCCGTCACGGGCCTCGCGCATCATGGAGGGCAGGTGGGTCTTCACCCCCGTGGCGTTCATCTTGTCGTCGTCCACCATCTTCCGGGCCTTCTGGGTCCAGGTCTCCAGCTCGCCGGAGGTGGGCTCGCGGCCGTAGGTGTTCTTGAAGGCGTCCTTCACCAGGTTGCGCAGGGTGGCGGTGTCCGTCTTGTCCAGGCCGTCGCGCACGTCGCGCATCATGGACGGCAGCGTCGTCTTGACGCCGGTGGCGTTCATCTTGTCGTCGTCCACCATCTTCCGGGCCTTCTGGGTCCAGGTCTCCAGCTCGCTGGAGGTGGGCTCGCGGCCGTAGGTCGTCTTGAAGACGTCCTTCGCCAGGTTGCGCAGGGTGGCGGTGTCCGTCTTGTCCAGGCCGTCACGCACGTCGCGCATCATGGACGGCAGCGTCGTCTTGACGCCGGTGGCGCTCATCTTGTCGTCGTCCACCATCTTCTGGGCCTTCTCGGTCCAGGTCGCCAGCTCGCTGGAGGAGGGCTCGCGGCCGAAGACGGTCTTGAAGATGTCCTTCGCCATGTTGCGCAGGGTGGCGGTGTCGGTCTTGTCCAGACCGTCGCGCACCTCGCGCATCTTCGAGGGAAGGTTGTACTTGATGGAGATGGCGTCCATGCCGTCATCCGCCAGCTTCTGGGCCTCCGCCGCCCACCTGGTGAGTTCAGCATCACCGGGGGCCCGGCCGAAGACGGTCTTGAAGGTCTCCGCCGCCACGTTGCGCAGCTCCGCGGAGCCAGGCTTCACGGCGGTGCCGGCCTGGATCTCACGGAGCTTCGCGATGACGGCGTACTTGATCTCCGTGCCGTTCTTGCCCTTCCCCGCCAGCTCCTCCGCGAGCTTGACCATCTCCTTGCGCTCGCTGGTGGTGGGGACGCGGCCGATCTGCTGGTAGGCCTCATCCACCCGGGAGGTGATGGCGGACGGGCTGGGGCGGCTGTCCGGCAGGAGCGGTCCCCTGGCGGCCGGGGCTGCCTGGGCGGTGACGTAGCTGGTGCGGGCCGTCTCCACCGGAGCCGTGGTGGGGGTCGCCGCCGTCGCCTGCGTGGCGGTCAGCTGCTGCAAACCCTTGAGGAAGTCGAGTTCCGCTGACTGGGCCGACTTCGCGGTCGGCTGGCTCTGGGTATTGGAAAGAACAGCGTTGAGCGCGCGCTCGACAATCTTCACTGGAATCTCCTTGGGAACAGCGGGAGTCCTCCCCCGTCTTCAATTATCCGTGAATATCCAGGAAAGTTACCTCAAGCGCCAGAACCAGAACTTTCTACAGGAAATGCAAAAGAAAGCGGCGGCGTGCATCGCGCGGCAACGCAGTGCATTAGCACCCGGGGACAGCGCAGGTGTCTGGTCGCCTGTCCGCACCTCAACGCCATACCTGGTGAGGCGTTGAGTGCTGGGGATGTGTCTCCTAGAAGGCGTCGCTCACCGTGGACAGCCCTGGCTGTCCCCATCGAGGTCTCCCCATGATGAGCCGTCTTTCGCGCGTGTGTCTGGGTCTTGTGTTCGTCGTTGGAAGTGCTTGTGGCGGGGGTACGGAGGACACGCAGGCCGGTGAGCCGCTGGGCACCGTCCAGGCGGAGGTCGCAACGCTCGAGTACAACGTGGCCGGCGGGAACTGCGACTCCTTCGACTTCGTCACCTTTGGCCAGGACGGCTCCGGACAGTGGGGCCAGGGCGCCTTCAACAAGCAGTACGACAGCTTCTGCGTGATGGACGACCGGTCGGACGGCAAGCGCGTGGGCATCCACTGGCGGCTGGGCGACGACTCCCGCCGGGGCCTGTGTGTCTTCACCGGCGGGGCGAACGGCTCCGGCAAGTGCGACAAGGACCTTCCGGAGGGCAAGCGGCTGGAGCTGCGCATCGGCCGCTGCGACGGCAGCGTCTCCGCCTGCGACACGCCGTCGGCCGGCTGGAGCTGGGAGCCGTGGGGTAGCACCACGACCAGCCCCTGATTCCGGCTGGGTCGCCGGTCCGTGGCGCGGTAGCCTGCCGCGCCACGTTGACCGGAGGCCCCGCATGGCCGTGTTGGAAAAGCCTGTCATCATCGGTCGCTCGAGCTCGCACTTCACGCGCATCGCGCGCATCTTCGCGGCGGAGCTGCGTGTCGACCCCTCCTTCCAGGTGGTGCGAGACCTGCTGTCGACGGACCCGGGGGACTACGGCGGCAATCCCGCGCTCCGGATCCCTGTGCTGAAGACCTCCCGGGGTGTCTGGTTCGGCGCGCTCAATGCCTCCCGTGAAATGTGGCGGCAGTCGAGCCCCCGGCTCCGCGTGGTGTGGCCGGAGGACCTGGACACGCCGCTGCTGGCCAACATGCAGGAACTCACCCTGCAGGCCATGGCGACGGAGGTGACGCTGGTCATGGAGAAGATGGCCGGCGCCGGTGAGGGCACCACCCATGCGCGCAAGCTGCGCGAATCCCTGCTCAACATGATGGCGTGGCTGGAGGAGAACGCGAACGCAGCGCTCGCGGCCCTCCCGCCCGAGCGGGACGTGAGCTACCTGGAGGTCACGCTCTTCTGCCTCGTGACCCATCTGGAGTTCCGGGACGTCCTGCCCGTCCAGCCGTACGCGGCGCTGAACCAGTTCCGCCAGCAGTTCGAGCAGCGGCCCTCCGCCAGCGAAACCCGCTACCGCTTCGACACCTGAGCCCGCGAGCCCTTCATCGCGCCCCGAAGCAGGCGGCGTGGCGCAGGCTGTCGCGCATCGCGCTCAGCTCGTGGATCCGCTTGTCCAGCTTCTCCGCCTGGGCCGTGAGCATCTTCCGGTCGATGCGCGGCCGCCTTCCCGGCGCGAACACGCGCGCGATTTCATCGAGCGAAAAGCCCGCGGCCCGCCCGAGGGCAATCAATGCCAGCCGCTCCAGCACGCCGGGGTCGAACAGGCGGCGAAGCCCCCGCCTGCCAACGGAGGCAATCAGCCCCTTCTCCTCGTAGAAGCGCAGCGCCGAGGCTGGGACCCCGGAGCGCCGCGCCACCTCCGTGATGTCCAGCGCGTCCATCCCCTTGACCTCAAGTTGACTTGAAGTGGCACAGTGCTGCCATCCGTTCTTGAAGGCAAGCAGGAGGAGACGCACATGGATGTCACCCGCCAGACCCAGGACGAACAGACGGCGCTGTGGAACGGCACCGCGGGACGCGCCTGGGCCGAAGCGCAGACGGTGCTCGATGCGATGTTCAAGCCGCTCGAGGACCTGCTCGTGGAGGCGGTCGTCGCCAGCGCCGCGAGCCAGGTGCTCGACGTGGGCTGCGGCACGGGCGCCACGACGCTCGCCGTCGCGCGGAGGCTGGGCCCGCAGGGCCGCTGCACCGGCATTGACCTCTCGGAGCCGATGCTCGCCGTCGCCCGCGCCCGGGCCGAAGAGGAAGGCACTCCAGCGAGCTTCGTCCGCGCCAACGCGCAGTCGCATGCCTTCGAGCCCGCCAGCTTCGACCGGATCATCTCGCGCTTCGGCGTCATGTTCTTCGACGACCCCGCCCGCGCCTTCGCGAACCTGCGGCATTCCGCGAAGGACAGCGCCACGCTTCACCTCATCGCGTGGCGAGGCCCCTCGGAGAACCCGTTCATGACGACGGCCGAGCGCGCCGCGGCGCCGCTCCTTCCGAACCTCCCCGCCCGCCGGCCGGACGCGCCGGGACAGTTCGGCTTCGCGGATTCAAACCGGGTCCACCGCATCCTGGCGGAGAGCGGCTGGACCGGAATCGACATCCAGCCCATCGACGTCACCTGCACCCTGCCCGAAAAGGAGCTGGTCCCGTACCTGACCCGGTTCGGGGTCCTCAGCCGGTTCCTGCCGGAGCTGGACGACCCGAGCCACGCCCGGCTCATCGAAACGGTCCGCGCCGCGTTCGAGCCCTTCGTGCACGGGGCGGACGTCCGCTACACCGCCGCCTGCTGGAGCATTGGCGCCAGGAGTCCCTAGAACACGAACCAGGGACTCACGATGAAACCAGGGTGCGCCGCAGGAAGGGGAGCGCCCTGCCCCAGGCGTCGTGCCAGTCCTCGGGGCGCATGGTGTGGTCTGACTCGGGATACTCGTAGTGCGTGACGTGCGAGCCCAGCTGGGGGAAGTCCCTCCAGAGCCGGTGCGCGAAGTCCCGGGCCTGGTGCGCGGGGACGAGCCGGTCCCTCCCCGCGTTCAGCAGCAGCAGCGGATGGCGCGCGCAGTCCCAGGGCCGGTGGACGGGCGCGTGCCGCATCAGCTCGCGCAGTTCGTCCGTGACGTGGCCATCCGGGGGCGCCCAGTCCGGTGAGCCCAGCAGGGAAACCGTCGCCTGGACCCGGGAGTCCTCGGCCGCCACGGCCAGCGCGGTGAACGCGCCAAAGGAAACACCCGCGAGCCCGATGGGCCCGTGGCCCTCGGCCACCACGTGGTCGATGACCCGGGAGACGTCGTGGACGGCCTCGCGGATGAAGGACAGGAAGCGCGCGTGCGCGTCCGACGGGCCGAGCGAGTGCATCCCGTCGAGCCACGCGTCGCGCCGGGCGCCGTGATGCGGGGCATCCACGCCGACAGCGGCCAGGCCCCACGCCGCGAGCGCCTCCAGCTCCGCGCGCTGATCATCCGCGTTCGAGAACAGCCCATGGAGCACGATGACGGCCGGAACTGGCCGGGGCTCACCGTGCACCTTGAGGACCGGGATGCGGCCATCCACGAGGAAGCGGTATGCGTCAGGCATGCGGGGAGTATGCCCCGCTGCCTGGCTCAGGTGGGCCAGTTGCCTTCCGCGGGGTGGGGGCCGTCCGTGAAGGCGCGCACCAGGTGCGTGCCTCCAACGAAGGCGCCCGCCCAGGAGCCGCCCCTGCCTCCGAAGGACTCCTCCCGGTCGCCTCGCGAGCGCAGCGCGTTGATGCCCACCTTGAAGGCATGCAGCCGCGCGGCGATGCGCCGGGCCAGCTCCGGGTCATCCGTCGCCACCGAGGCCACGAGCGCGCCGTTGGAGACGTTGGCCTCGCGCAACAGCTCTTCCTCCGAGTCCACCGACACCAGGATGTCCACGGGGCCGAAGGGCTCGCGCAGGTAGAGTTCACTGTCCCGGGGGATGCCGAAGAGCAGCACGGGCGGCAGGTACGCGCCCCGCTCCTGCCGCTCGGTGAAGGCGTCCTCCGCGAGTTCCCCCTGATGCAGCAGCTCCGTGCCCAGCTCCCGGGCCTCGGCGATGAGGGCCCGGAGCTCCTCGGCCTTGCTGGGAGAGATGAGCGGCCCGAAGTCCACGTGCGCGCCCAGGAGCGGATGGCCGACGCGCAGCGTGGAGACGGCGTCGACGTACGTCCGGACGAACTTCGGGACGAGCGGCTTCTCGACGACCCAGCGCGTGTACGCGGTGCAGCGCTGCTTGCCGAAGTCGAAGCCCGCGCGAATCTGTCCGGCGAGCCGGTCCCAGTCCGAGAAGTGTGTAATCGCGTAGGCGTTCACGCCCTCCATCTCCAGCGCGTAGCGCTTGTCCGTGTCACGCAGGCGGCGGTGGACCTCGCCGCCGTTGGCGCGGCCGCCAATGAAGGCGACGCCCGCGATGCGGGGATGCGCGACGAGCGCCTCGGAGAGGTCCCTGCCGCGTCCGCCCACGAGCGAGACGGGAAGCCCCGCGCGGCGCAGCAAGGCGAAGGCAATCGTGAGGGAGACGCCGCCGCCCTGGGTGGGAATCTTCGCGATGACCGAGTTGCCCGAGAGCGCCTGCACGAGCACGTTGAGCAGCAACACGGAGAAGGGATAGTTCCAGGAGGCGATGTTGGAGATGAGGCCCAGCGGCTCGCGGTCCTCGAGCATCCCGTCCATCCGCTCCAGGTACCACGCGATGCCCGCGAGACACCGGTCCACGTCGTTGGAGGCCGTGGGCAGCGTCTTGCCGATGTCCCACGCCAGGATGCGGATCAGCAGGTCGCGGTGCGCATGGATCAGCACCACCGCCTCGGCGACCGCACGGGCGCGGTCCCGGAGCGGACGGGCCGCCCAGGGCGCGAACTCGTCGGCGGCATGCTCGACGCCCGCGGCGACCTGGGAGGCACCCAGCAGCGGCAGCTCCGCGATGACGCTGCAGTCGATGGGCGACACGGCGCTGAACCAGGCGGGCGGCACGACCCACCTGCCAGCGACGGGTGAGAGCAGCCGGCCCTGCGCATCAAAGGCCTCTGGCACGGCCCTTCGGGCTTCGATGAGCAGGCGGCGGCTTTCGAGGTGCCGAAGGGGCTCGCCAACACGTCCGGTCTCCAGCATGGGTGCTCCTCCTCGCGCGTGGGGTTCGCGCTGAATCGGTTGAGGGCGCGACCCATGACAGGCCGCGGCATGCCGGAAGTATCGGCATGCACACGGCGTCTGTCTGGGGAGGCAGGAAGGGGGCCGGTCCCCAGGACGCCCCGGACGGCGAGGTCACCGCGCCAGGATGAGGATGGCCATCCCCACGACGAGGACGAGGATCATCAGCGTCTTCTGCGGCAGGTTCGCCTCGCGAAAGAGGAAGGCGGACAGGAGGAAGGCGACGATGAGGCTGGTCCGGCGCAGGACGGACAGCAGCGACACCAGGGCGTGGGGATCCGCGATGGCGTGGAAGTAGATGAGCTCCGCCAGCACCCAGGAGATGCCCACCAGCGGAACGGCCCAGCTCCACCGCAGGCCCATCCCCCCACCTCCCCTGCGCAGCATGTACGGCACGAAGAGGAGGACGGACAGCACGAACCGCTGGAAGGCGGAGTGCGCCTGGATGGCCAGCGTGGGCAGCTGGATGACGAGGTACTTGTCGTAGACCGTCGTCACCGCCGACAGCACCGTGGCGGACAGCATGAGCAGGACCGGCGTGCTCCGGAAGACGACGATGCCCTCCTTCCGGCCGATGACGGAGAGCACGTAGTAGGAGCAGACGGTGATCATCAGCCCCAGGAACTGCATGGGCGTCAGCAGCTCCCGGAACATCACGAAGCCGCCCGCGAGCGTCCACAGCGGCCCCGACGCCCGGACCGCGCCCGCGATGGAGATGGGCAGCTCCCGGACCGCTTGGTACGCGAGGATCCACGACGCCGTCATCGCCACGCCCTTGGGCAGCAGGAGCGCATGCTCCCGGAGCGACAGCCCGAGCGGGTCGACATGGATGGGCAGCGCCCCGGTGAACAGGACGGGCACCCAGACCAGCGCCCCGAACAGCGAGGACCACATGACGACCGGGATGACGTCGTTGTCCGTCATCGCCTTCTTCGTCCAGACGTCATAGAGGCCGAGCATCACCCCCGCGCCCAGACCATAGGCAATCCACATGTCAGCCTCCCCGTGAGCGGAAGGCCGCCAGCGTCTGGCGCAGGTGGTCCGTGGACCTGGTCCCCGTCAGCACCCAGCCGCGGAAGGGCTGGCGCAGAACGTGGTCCAGCGACTCCCGCAGGACGGTCTCGCGCGGGCGGTCCGTGTCATGGAGCACCTGTCCCATGGCGAAGGGCCGGTTGATGAGCACCTGGAGCCCGTGCCGCGAGGCCAGCGCGAAGACCGGCTCCAGGGTCCGGTTCAGCGTGTTGTAGGGAAACTGCAGGTGCGAATAGAGGCCCACCGCGCAAGCGGCCTCCGCCGCCGCCACGTCGCTGATGCTCGCGCCCAGCCAGCGGATGCCCAGCGAGCGGGCGTATTCGAGCGTGCGGACCACGCCGGGCGCGCCCACGTTGGCGGCGGTGGCCTTGTGCACCTGGAGCAGGTCGACGCGCCCGAGCCGGCGCAGGCTCTGGTCCAGGCTGCGGCGAAGCGCGTCGTGCGAGTGGTCGGTGAAGGAGGCCTGGGTCTGCGCGTCCCAGTGCTCGCCCAGCTTGGTGGCCACGAGCAGCCCTTCACGGCGAGCCCCCAGCGTCGCGAGGAAGGCCCCGAAGCGCTCCTCGCTGGTTCCATACGCGGGGGCCGTGTCGAAGCACTGGATGCCCGCCTCGAAGGCCACCTCCAGGAGGCGCCGCGCGTCCGCCTCGGACGGAGGAGGTTCGGAGCGGTAGCCCCAGGTCCGGCCAATGGACAGCAGCCCCAGCCCGAGTCCGGCCTCATGCGTGGCGCTCATGGCGCCACCTTCGGATGGAAGAAGGACTGAGGCTTCGCGTCCTCCAGGCGGAAGGCGCCACTGCCCGCGATGACCTGCCCCACGCCGAGCACCAGCCCCCGGGCCGTGCCGGAGCCCTTGAGGACGGAACCGCGCAGGTCCGGGTCCGGGCCGCTGAACGCGGTCCCTCCGGCCAGGGTGCACCTGTCCACGGTGATGGCCCCCAGCACCTGGGTCCCCGACCCCAGCTCCGTCTGGCCAAAGACAGACGCCCCGCCCAGGTAGCGCCCCCCGTCGCCAATGACGATGCGCGCCTGGGGGCTGTTCGCCTTCGCGGTGAAGCCGCCCTCGCCGAACTGGTTGCCATGGCCGATGGAGATGGGGCCGGTCTCCGCGGCCATCAGGGTGCCGGTGTGGAAGACATTGCGGTCGCCCAGCGACAGCACCGCGGACGCCGTGCAGGTCAGGGTGACGCAGGGGTGGAAGACATTGCCCTCACCGATGCGGGCATGCCGGGAGATGAGCACGGAGAACGGGTCGAAGATGACGTTGCCCCGGCTGGCCAGCCCGAGGACCTCCTCGATGGTCAGCAGGTCCGCCGCGCGGCGGGGGGCATTGAGGGCGGAGAGCAGGTCCAGGTCAGGCCGCATGGGAGGACTCGCGACGGGCAAGGGTGAGGTTGGCGTGGAGGACGTCACAGGGGCGCTTCGCGATGAGGCCGTCCTCCAGGCGCTCGTAGAGCCGCGCCGTCAGCACGTCCGTCAGGAAGGGCGTCTCCGTCATCTTTCCCGGCAGGATGCAGATGTGCCCGGGGACGGGCTCATGGATGGCGATGTTGAGCGAGCGCGCGGCGCTGGCGTCGGGCGCGAAGTCCACCTTCGTGCAGGCCACGTCCGTGAATGGCGCGCCGTTCTTCCACCCCGGCACCAGCCGCTCCAGCGCGCGGTGGAGGTTGTCCGCCTTCTCCGCGATGACGTTGTAGTCAGGCTCGGTGCAGAGGAGCGCGTCCTCGTTCAGGCCGACGATGCTGTAGCCCCCGTGGTGCATCATCGCCGCTTCGTGCGCGTCCACGTAGAACAGGCCGTGGGCGCCCAGGCGCGGCACGACGACCAGGTGGCTCTTCCAGTAGCGGATGGGGAGCTCCAGCTGGAAGAAGTCACGGAAGAGGTCCCGGGCGCCGAAGCCCGCCGAGTACACGAACAGCCCGGCCTCGACCTGGAGCGTCTCGCCGCTGGCGGTGCGGACGCTCGCCTCCAATCCATTGATGCGCTCCAGGCGGGCCCCGGTGAGGACCTCGGTGCCGCCCTGCTGCGCCGACGTGAGGAGCTTGCGGTACAGCATCCGGGTGTTGAGGCTGACGTCCGCGACCTCGAACACGGCGGCCGCCCGGGACAGGTCCGCGGACGGGAAGCTCGCGGACGCCGCGGCCCGGGTCCGGGGCCGGTACCAGACGCCGGCCTCGTCCCACCGGGACACCAGCTCCTGGACCCGGTCCGCGTCGCGCACCAGGACCAGCGGTGTCCGGTCCGCGTCCTCCACCGCCTCGGGGGCGAAGGCGCGGATCTGCTCGTGCCCGTAGATGCACCGCCGCGCCACCTGGACCGCGCTCTCCCGGTCGCGGATGGAGCCGGCGTGATAGCTGCCACGGTGCAGCCATCCCTCATTCCGCGTCGAGGGGCCGCTGGCGAGCGTTGGCTGCTTCTCCAGCAGCAACAGCCGCAATCCCAGACGCGACAGTTTGTGGCTGACCATCAGCCCGGTGATGCCTCCTCCCACCAACACCACGTCATAGCGGCGGACGTCGCGCGTCACGGCATGCCTCCTTGTCGTTGCATGGCGAATCCATTCCCGGCCCAAATCGTCACCAATACGTGACTTTCAAGAAATCCAAGCCGTGGCAGATTTGCCTGTTCAGCTTCGGCAACGGAAGGATGCGCGGCGTCTGTCCATGGCCGGGCCGCGGGTCCCCCTTGGGGGCGGATGGCCCGGGCTGCCGGGAAGCGACGTGCTGGCTTGGAAGCCGGGCCGGGTGTCTCCGGATTCACGCGTGCGCGCGCACTCCCCGGGGTCCATTCCGGGCGCCCCCCCACGTCCTGCCGCGACGGGCACTGGCGCCGCATGGCGGCACGGCGCGACACGCATGCGCCCTGGACAATTGCAGCCAGCGTTCAAGTGATTGCCAGCCGGGAGTCGGGCGGCCACGCTCGCCGCATGGGACACAAGCGGCTGACGAAGCTGGGGGTGGTCGGTGGTGGGGCCATGGGGTGCGGCATCGCGCTCGAGTGGGCCATCGCCGGCAGGCAGGTGGTGCTCTTCAACAGGCAGGCGGACAGCAGCGAGGCGGCGCGCGTGAAGCTGGAGCGTGACGCGGCGCTGCTGGTGGAGACGGGGCTGCTGACGGCGGAGCAGCGCACCGCCGCGCTCGCGCGCATCCGGCGCACCACGGTGCTCGCCGAGGCCGCGGTGGGCCAGGACCTGGTCATCGAGTCCATCCCCGAGGACCTGGCGCTCAAGCAGCAGCTCTTCAAGGAGCTGGACCGGCTCACTTCGCCGGACACGCTGCTCGCCACCAACACCACCGCGCTGAGCGTGACCGCCATTGCCCGGGACTGCGCGCATCCCGAGCGCGTCCTCTCCGCGCACTACTACCTGCCCGCGCACCTGGTGCCGCTGGTGGACGTCATCCCGGGAGAGAAGACCTCGCCGGACGCGGTGGAGACGGTGCGTCGCTTCCTTGAAGAGCTGGGCAAGTCGCCCGTGGTGTTCGCGAAGGACGTGCCGGGCTCGGTGGGCCCGCGTCTGCAGCAGGCGCTCATCGGTGAAGCGCTGCGCATCGTGTCGGAGGGCGTGGCCACGCCGGAGATGGTGGACCGCGTGCTCACGGAAGGAATCGGGCGGCGCCTGGGCGCGTCCGGTGTCTTCGACCGGCTGGACCTGGTGGGGTTGGACTTCATCACGAACGTCCTGCGCGGCTCAGGCCGCCCGGTGCCTCCGGTGCTCGCGCAGAAGGTGGACCGGGGTGAGCTGGGATTGAAGACGGGCCAGGGCTTCTATCCATGGACGCCGGACAGCGCCGCGGCCTTCGAGGAGCGCATGGCCCGCCACCTCATCACCCAGCTGCGCGAGGACCGGGCCGCGGGCCGTACGCCCAAGCAGGAGTCCGGGGAATGAGCGCCAACGTCGTGCTCATGGACCCGGCGGCGCTGGCGGACTTCCTCGCGGACGCCGTGCGTGAGTACAAGGCGTGCACTCCGGAGCTGCCGCCGCGCAGCTGGGCCGTGCTGCTGGGGCGCTTCACGGACGACGCGATGCAGGTGGAGCGCGTGGGCTTCGCCACCAACATCCGCGAGACGGATGACAGCGTGCTCCAGGAGTTCAACGCGACCATCATCCCCCGCTTCGGCGCCTGCTACGCCAACGGGAGGCGAGGCTACTGGTGTGAGCCCCGCGAGCTGCTGCGCATCACCACCGAGGCCGAGGCGCAGGGGCTGGAGGTGCTCGGCTCCATCCACCTGCACCCGGACTGGCACCGCATCGGCCCGCCCCACGAGCGAGGCCTGCGCGTCAGCCAGGAGCCCACGCCCATGGACCGGCACCTGTTCCAGGGCAGCGGCTGGCCCCTCAACATGATCCTCTACCTGGAGCGGCGCGAGGGCGGGCTCTATCACTCACTCGGAGCCTGGGCCCCGCCCTCCGACACGGAACCCGACGCGGCCTGCCGCGCGCTCACCATCCGGTTGCGAACGCCGGAAGCGGGCTTGGGATAGCCACGCCGGGTCCACGCGAGGACCCGGCGTGACTCTTCTTTTCTACGCGGCGGCGTCTTGCGTTGCCTGGACCTCCGCGGCCTCGGGGGGGGCCACGGTGCGCGTCTTCGCGATGAGCAGGTAGATGGCCGGCACGAAGTAGAGGGTGAAGAGCGTGCCCAGCGCCATGCCCGTCACCAGCACCAGCCCGATGCTGTTGCGCGCCGCCGCGCCCGGTCCCGACACCAGGACCAGCGGGAAGTGGCCCGCCACCGTCGCCACCGTCGTCATCAGGATGGGACGGAGCCGTTCGGACGCCGCCTCCTTCACCGCTTCCAGCTTCGTCTTCCCCTCCTCCTGGAGGCGGTTGGCGAAGTCCACGATGAGGATGCCGTTCTTCGCGATGAGCCCCACCAGCGTCACCAGGCCCACCTGCGAGTAGATGTTGAGCGTGGTGGTGAAGCTGTCCGTGAAGTACGGCATCGTCGGGTTCGGCATCCGCAGGAACGTCGTCACCAGCGCGCCAAACAGCGCCAGCGGCACCGACCCCGCGAGGATGATGAGCGGATCCCGGAAGCTGTTGAACTGCGCCGCGAGCACCAGGAAGATCAACACCACCGCCAGCCCGAACGCCGGAGCGAACGAGTCGCCCTCCGTGCGCAGCTGCCGGGACTCACCCGTGTAGTCGACGCGGTAGCCCGCGGGCAGGATGCGCGAGGCCTCCGTCTCCAGGTAGGTCAGCGCCTCATCCAGCGGGCGGATGGCCACGCCGCTGAGCTTGACGGCGTTGAGCTGCTGGAAGCGGTTGAGCGACCGGGGCGCCACCTTGTCCTTCAGCGTCGCGATGGACGACAGGGCCACGAGCTTGCCGTCGGGGCCCGTGACGTGGATGTCCCTGAGCTGCTCCGGGTTGAGGCGCGAGGTCCGCAGCACCTGCGGGATGACCTTGTAGCTGCGGCCCGCGATGTTGAACCGGTTGACGAAGTTGCCGCCCACGGCGGACCCCAGGTCCTGGCCCACGGTCCCCAGGTTCAAGCCCAGCTGCGCGACCTTCTCGCGGTCGACCTCGAGCTCCGACTGGGGCTGGTCCAGCTTCACGTCGATGATGGGCGGGAAGGCGAACAGGCCGCTCTGCGCCGCCTTCTCCTGGAGCTGCTGCGCGAAGCCCAGCAGCTCGTCCGCCTCCGCCGTGGAGGCGATGACGAACTCCACCGGGAAGTTGCCACCACCCGGCAGCGCGGGGGGCTGGAGCGTGAACGTCTGGACCGCCGGAATGGCGTTCACCCGCTCCTGCGCCTCCGCCAGCACCTGCGCCGTGGTCCGCGTGCGCTCCTTGAACGGCTTGAGCACCAGCCCCCAGAAGCCGTTGCTCGGCTGGACGATCTGGAAGTTGAAGCTGGACTCCGGCATCGACATCAGCGTCTCGCTCGTCTTGGTGATGGACGGCTTCAGCTGATCCAACGTGGAGTTGGCCGGAGTGCTGACGATGCCGATGACGAAGTCCTGGTCCTCCACCGGCGCCAGCTCCCGGGGCGACTGGCTGAACATCATCAGCGCGAGCACGCTCAGGAAGATCCACGCCGCGTAGACGGGCCCGCGCACCAGCAGCGAGCTGTCCAGGGAGCGCGCATACGCGGCCCGCAGGCGCTCGAAGGCGCGGTTGATGACGCCCGCGAGCCCCTTGTCCTCGTGCCCCGCCTTCAGGAGCACGGAGGACATCATCGGAGAGAGCGTCAGCGCCACCACGCCGGACAGGGCCACCGCTCCGGCCAGCGTGAGCGCGAACTCGCGGAACAGCGAGCCCGTGAGGCCGCCCTGGAAGGCGATGGGCGCGTACACCGCGGCCAGCGTGAGGGTCATCGCGATGATGGGGCCCACCAGCTCGCGCGCGCTCTTGAGGGCGGCATCCACCGGGCGCAGCCCTTCACGCAGGTGGCGCTCCACGTTCTCCACCACGACGATGGCGTCATCCACCACCAGGCCCACGGACAGCACCACCGCGAGCAGGGTGAGCAGGTTCACCGTGAAGCCGAACACCTGCATCAGGAACACCGTGCCGATGAGCGACACCGGGATGGCCACCACCGGCACCAGGATGGAGCGCACCGAGCCCAGGAACAGGAAGATGACGAGGACCACGATGATGAGCGTCTCAATCAGCGTGCTCACCACCTCGTCGATGGCGTTCTGGATGTAGTCCGTGCCGTCGAAGGCGACGCCGCCTTTTATCTGCTCGGGCAGGTCCTTCTTGAGCGACTCCATCTCCACGCGGATGCCCTGCATGACGTCCAGCGAGTTGGCGTTGGGCAGCGCCCAGATGCCGACGAACACGGCCGTCTTCCCGTTGAGCGTCACGTCGGTGTCGTAGTCCTCGGCGCCCAGCACCACGTCCGCGACGTCCGACAGCCGCACCACCGCGCCGCCGTCCTTGCGGACGATGAGCTGCTTGAACTCCTCCACGGAGCGCAGGCCCGTGTTCGCCGTGAGGTTCACCTGCACGAGCGAGCCCTTCGTCTGGCCCACGGCGGCGAGCGTGTTGTTGGTGGCGAGCGCCTGGCGGACCTGGATGGGGCTGACGTTGAGCGCGGCCATCTGGTCCGGCTTCATCCACACCCGCATGGCGAACGTGCGCGCCCCGAGGATGTCCGCGCGCTGCACGCCCTCCACCGAGGACAGCCGGGGCTGCACCACGCGCACCAGGTAGTCGGACAGCTCGTTCTGCTCCAGGAACTCGGAGGTGAAGTTGAGGTACGCGACCGCGAACTGGCTGTCCGCGGACTCGATGCTCAGGATGGGGACCTGGGATTCCGGCGGAAGGTCGCCGCGCACCTGGTCCACCTTGGCGCTGATTTCGCTCAGGGCGCGGTTGGCGTCGTAGTTGAGCTTGAGCCGGGCGCGGATGATGGAGACGTTCTGCGAGCTGGTGGACTCGACGTATTCGATGCCGTCCGCCGCGGAGATGACGCGCTCCAGCGGCGTGGTGATGAAGCCCCGGACGAGCTCCGCGTTGGCGCCGACGTAGACCGTGGTGACGGTGATGTCCGCGTTCTCACTGCGCGGGTACTGCCGCACGTTGAGGGAGCGCAGGGCCTGCAGGCCGGCGATGATGATGATGAGGTTGACGACCAGCGCCACGACCGGGCGCCGGATGAACAGGTCGGTGAAGTTCATGGGTTCGCCTTCTTGCGTCCCTTACGGGTTCACCGGCTGGGGCGCGGCCTCGACGGGAGGCGCCAGCGCGTTGTTCACGACCACGGCCGCGCCGTTCTTCAGCTTGAAGACGCCGCTGCTGACCACGGTCTGCCCGGGCTTCAGGCCGGACGTCACCGCGACGTAGTCCCCCCGCCGCTCTCCCAGCCGCACGAACTGCTGCCGCGCCAGCAGGGCCGCCTTGCCCGCGGCGTCCTTGCCCTCGGAGAGCGTGAACACCGAGTCACCGTAGGGCGCGAAGAGCACGGCGGTGGCGGGGATGGCCACCACCTGCTCGCTGGCGTCGGAGAGCACCTCCACGCTGGCGAACATGCCCGGCAGGAGCCGGCCGTCCGCGTTGGGCACGGTGGCGCGCATGCGCACGTTGCGCGAGGACAGCTCCACCTCCGGGTTGATGGTGGTCAGCTCCCCCTCCCAGGACTCGCCCGGGAAGACGTCCACGCGCAGCCGCACCTTCTGGCCCTGCTTCACCTGGGCCAGCGACTGCTGGGGCAGCTGGAACTCCACCAGCGCCGGGGAGGAGGACTGCAGGGACGCGATGGGGATGCCCGGCGACACGAGCTGCCCCAGCTCCACCTGGCGGATGCCGATGCGGCCATCGAAGGGCGCGCGGATGGTCTTCTTGGCGATGAGCGACTTCAGGTGGGCCACCGTGGCGGAGGACTGGAGCGCCCGCGCGCGGACGGCGTCCAGGTCCGACTGGGTGTTGGCGCCCTGGGCGTTGAGCTTCTCGGCGCGCTCGCGGGTCAGCCGCGCGAGCTCCGCGTCGGCCTCGGCGCCGGCCAGCTGCGCCTGCTCGCTGGACGTGTCGAGCTGGACGAGCACCTGGCCCTTCTTCACCGAGGCGCCGTTCTCGAAGCGGATGTCGTTGACGACGCCCGGCAGCTCCGCGCTCAGGGTCACCCCCCGCAGCGCCAGCACGGTGCCCACGGCGCTGCGCGTCCCCTGCCAGCCGAAGGACTCCGCCTGGGCGGACGTGACCGACTCGGGAGGAGGCACGAAGGTCTCACCCGCCTTGATCATCGAGACGATCTGCCCTGCCTTGACGGCGGCGAGCCCCGCGAAGACCGCGAGCAGCAGCACCACGCCGATGATCCACCGCTTGAGGCGGCTGGCGCGAGGCGGTGGGGAGGACGTCACTTCAGGAGCGGAGGCATGCATCGTGGCACCCACGGGCTGGCGGGAGGCAGCCGGGTCAGGGAATGCGCCGCGCTCTAGCCGAACCGTTTCGCGTTTGCTCCCTTGAAAATCCGTTCAGGTTGTGACCTCTGGGGTTGGTCGATTTTGCCGAGCGGGCAGGCGGCGTGCCCGTTAGTGGGCCGCGCGCCTCGCGGCATCGGACGTGGGTCCACACCCCCGGGCCCATCACGACACAGCGATAGAGCCGTGGGACACACCCCGTCTCACCTGGCGAGCTATTCCCAGGCGCGGGGCATGCCATTCCGCCTGCTCCACGACCAGCGCACACGCCCTCCACGGCAGCCTCCGGCTGATTGCATAGCTTGATGAGCAGTCGTTCAACGACACACATGAACACATCACGCCAGGGGAGGTTGCGACATGGGCAGCATCATCGAGCAAGAGGGCCTGAGGAATCCCGGCTTCTACAGTGACAGCCAGTCCTCGTCGGCAGCGGGCAGTGAGCGCGTGGGGCTGAAGCAGGAGGGCAAGGAGCAGGTGAAGCGCCTTGGCGGCATCACCCGTCAGCGCGCGTTCTCCCAGGTGGACTCCCGCAAGGGTGTCCTGGTGGAGAGCCTCAACGGCTTCGCGAAGCAGCTGGAGTCCATCTCCGGCCAGGGGGACACGCAGCTTCCGCAGCAGCTCATCGGCAGCGCCGTGGGCTTCGTGCGCAAGGCCTCTGACACGCTCGAAAACAACTCGACGGAAGAGCTGCTGCGCCAGGCGCAGACGCGGATGCGCGAGCGCCCGGGCGTGGCGCTGGCGGGGTGCGCGCTGCTCGGCTTCGTCGCCGCTCGATTCCTGAAGGCGTGAGGGGGACGGACATGGATCCCTCATCCTCACGCGCACGCGGTCAATACATGGGGCTGGACGAGGACGAAGTGCGGTCCCGACGCCCGTCGGACGGCTTCCGTGACACGGACTCGCTGGGCGAGCAGTCGCTTGGCACCATCGTGTCGGAGTTCCTGGAGCAGGGCCGGCACCTGCTGCGGGCGGAGTTCAGCCTGGCGCGCACGGAGATGCGCGCCGAGGCGAAGAAGGCAGCGGCGGGTGGCGGCATGCTCGCCGCGGGCGGCGTGGTGCTCCTCCTGGGCGCCATGGCCCTGGTGGCCTTCCTGGTCATCGCGCTCGCGGAAGTGATGCCGCTGTGGGCCAGCGCGCTGCTGGTGACCGTGCTGCTCATCGCCGCGGGGGCGGGAATCGCCGCCGTGGGCGCCAAACGACTCAAGGCGGTGCATGCACCGCGCAAGACCATCCAGACCCTCAAGGAGGACAGCCAATGGGCGAGCACGACGATGCGCTCCGCGAAATCGCAGATGCACGGGCACGCATGAGCGTGCTGGCGGACGAGCTCGGCCGCCGTGCGAATCCCGAGCTGCTGAAGGCGCGCGCGAAGGAGTTCGCGCTGGAGAAGAAGGAAGAGGTGACGGAGCACGCGAAGCAGCTCGCCGCGGAGAAGCGCGAGGAGCTGAAACAGCAGGCTCGCGAGAAGGTGCTCGACTGGAAATCACAGGCCAAGGAGAAGGCGATGCGCAAGACGTACGAATGGACGGATGAGGCCACCCACACGCCACGGGGGCTGGGACTGCTGGGCGCGCTCGTGGGTGCCGGCGTGGGCTCCATGTTGATGAAGCGGGCCTTCCGCTCGCGCATCGAGGAGCGCGAGTACCGCGTCCGGGACCATGAGCGGGTCCCGCCAGGCCGCGAGCGCATCCCGCTGTACACGGCCGAGCGCGAGTACTACGGCACCTATGACGCGGGCCGGGTCATCCCCGTCACCGGATACAACACGCGCGAGGAATACAGCGCGGATTCGGGTGAGCACGAGGGCGCGCACCTCAAGGACCGCGCGAGCGAAGCGCTGCACATGGCGAAGGAGAGCGTGGGGAACACCACGGAGAACGTGAAGGACCGCGTGAGCAGCGCCGCGGACAACGTGCGCGGCCGGGTCCATGACGCGGCGGACGCCGTGCGCAGCCAGGCCTCGCACCTGCGCGAGCGCGTGCCGTCGCCCCAGGCCCTCCGGGGACGCACCTCGCAGTGGTACGACCGGGCCCTCGAGGAGCAGCCCCTGGCGCTCGCGCTGGGCGCGGTGGCCCTGGGCATGATGGCCGCGAGCCTGCTGCCGGTGACGGACAAGGAGCGCCAGCTCCTGGAGCCGGCCAAGCGCCGCGCGCAGGAAGGCCTGTCCCAGCTGGGAGACCAGGTGAGCCAGAAGCTGGAGGGCAGCGAAGCGTCGCAGGAGGAGGACCTGTCCCGCACGGACTCCGTCTCCATGGGCGCGACCGGCGGCATCCCGCCGCTGCCGCCGCTGGATACGATTGCTCCCAAGGTGCATTGAGTCCCTGAATAACGCTGATACACGGAGGCACCCCAGGTCTGGCTGTCTGACCTGGGGGCCTTGCTGTCTCGGATTCACCCCGCGCGCGAGTGCATTACAGGGTCAATGCAGGTATGGGTGCCGGGGTGAGTGAAGAGATTGTCTACCGCCACGCCATCGAGGGGCTCTTCCTGCGCTCCCTGGGCCCGCGTCTCACGCCGGAGCTCAAGGGCCAGCTGCGGGCCATTGGCCTGGACCTGGATGAGAAGATTCCGCACCACACGCCCCGCCACGTCTTCGCGGAGGCCCTGAGCATCACCGCGCGCTACCTCTACCCGAACGTGGACGCGCACGAAGGCTACCGGCGGCTGGGGATGGGCGTCATCGCCGGCCTGGAGCACACGCTGCTGGGCAAGGCGCTCGTGTCGCTGTGGCCCATCTTCGGGCCCGACCGGGTCCTCTCCCGCATGCAGGAGAGCTTCGCCACGGTGAACAACTACCTGAAGACCGAGCTCATCACCCACGGCCGCGCGGACCACACCATCAAGGTCAGCGAGTGCAACGGCAACCCGGGCTACCACCTGGGCATCATCGAAGCGGGGCTGACCCGGGCCGGCGCGAAGAACCTCCGCGTGGAGCCCTTCGACTTCGACGGCCACGCCTGTTCCTACCGGGTGCGCTGGGGTTCGTGAGCAAGCCACCGGACAGGGCCGGCGGGGGCCAGGCCCGGTTCCTCCATGGGGGCGAGTCGCTGGTGCAGAACACGCCCCTGGGTATCGAGCGCCAGAGGCTCGTCCGTGACGCTCCCCAGCACCCTGCCCGTTCGCAGGTTGACCACCATCCCCATGACGAGCACCGTGTCGCCCGCCCAGAACAGGCCTGAGTGCGTCGATTCGCCCAGGACGCTCGGGGGCAAACCTGTCCCCACCTTCCAGAGCCACAGCCGACTTCCGCACCGGCCGCAGGGCTCCGCGAGTTTGACGCTCTCCTCCAGCAACGCATGTCCCCCCAGCAAAGCCACGACCTGACCCAAGGGCACGGCTCGAGCAATGCGCTGCTCCAAATCGATGACGATGGGCACTGAATCGGACGGCTCATGCTCGGAAGCAACCCACAACGACAACAGCCTTCCGTCCCGTCCGGCCAGGTGGATGGATCTTTCCGAAAACGGGAGAGCCATCCGCCAACCCAGGGGTTGATGAATCCGGGCGCCGTGCACTTCCAACGGGCCGAGGTCCGGCTGGCTCTCGCAGACCACCACGACCTGCTCGCGTGCCGCGTCCGCGAACACCAGGGTTGCATTGCAGCTCGAAGGGACCCAGGTCTCCCGCCTTCCATCCGCATGTTCGAGGAAGATGGAGCGGTCCGGAGCGCGACGCAGCATTCCTTCCCCCAGGGGTTGCAGGACATCCTCGCCCTGCAGAAGCGGACCTCCCGAGACCCGGCGGTAGCGGCGCACGGGGGTGTCGCCCTCCCAGCCGAAGTGTGAACTGGAGAGGACCGGCGGCCGGCAGGTCGCGGATGCGAGCGTGGTGTCCTCGTGGGGCCAGGTCTCCTTGCCATCCGCGTTCGTGTCTTCCACCACGTCGAACACCGCCCACTGACCGGAGGGATCCAGCGAGGCCTGCCCGACACGTCCTCGCCCGGCGTCGAGGACGCGCTCGGTTCCCAGAAACAGGTCGCGCACGACGGCTCCGTCGGGACGCAGGTAGAGCAGCCGCAGGCCATCACGAGAGAAGCTGGCACGGATGGGGGGATGGGGGCTCGTCGTGTCAGGCGTGACGCCCGAGGCCAGCACCGTCTCCTTCCGGGTCTCCACGTCGAGGAGCCAGAGCGCCGTGTCACGCACCACGACAAGAAAGCGCCCCGAGGGAGCCACGGCGAGCACCTCGTCGATGCGGATGCCCGCGCCGGGCTCCAGGAAGAGATACGGACGAAGCACGTCCCCCACGATGTTGCCGTGGAAGCCGAAGACGGTCGCGATGCGACCATCGCCGTTGGTGTCCTCTCGCGCCTGGCAGGCGAGGAGCCACTTCCCGTCCGGCGCGGAGTCCATGAGCAGGAATGGATTCGCGGTGCCGTAGTCGCCGGAAGCCACTCCCGCCGGAGGCGTGAAGAAGACCGGACGTGACGCGGGCCCCTGGGAAGCGCACGCGGACAGCAACAGGGCGAACAGCAAGAAATGACACCGCATCTGCCAATCTCCTCCACCTTCCATTCTTACCTGTGTCTGGAGTAGAGGTAAGCAGGCATGCGTTGACCACTCTTTCCCAAGCATGACCCCAGCCCCTTCCGAGGCTTCGCCCTCCAGCGCCGAAGCCCGCCCCGTGGATTCCAGCGAGCGGCTGGTGTTGCTCGACGCGCTGCGTGGCTTCGCGCTGTGCGGCGTGTTCATCTCCAACGTGATGGGCTGGTTCAGCGGCAGGGCCTTCCTGCCGCGCGAGCAGGTCCTTTCGGCGCTGACCACCGCGTCGCTCGCCGACACTGTCGCTTGGCAGGGGTTCGCGCTGCTGGTGGCCGGGAAGTTCATCACCCTCTTCTCGTTCCTCTTCGGCCTCGGCTTCGCGGTGCAGATGGGCCGCGCCGAGGCGCGGGGGGCCTCCATCACGCCGCTCTACGTCCGGCGGCTGGGGGTGATGCTGGCGATGGGGCTCAGCCACCTGTTCCTCATCTGGTACGGCGACATCCTCAGCACGTACGCCGTGCTGGGGCTCGGCCTGCTGCTGTTCCGGGGGCGCTCGGACCGGACGCTGCTTGTCAGCGCCCTGCTGTTCGCCCTGGTCGGGTCCGTCATCGGCGTGGTCATGCTCAAGCTCCCGCAGCTGATGGCGGACACGCCGGAGGCCGGCGCGGCCATCGTCAAGGCGGCCAACGAGCGGTCCGCGGCCATCAAGGCCCGGACGCTGGCGGCCTACGCCCATGGCAGCTGGCTGGACACGACGAAGGCGACGTTCCACTTCTTCTTCCACGACTACTCACCGCTGCTGCTGACCATCATGCTCTCCACGTTCGGCCGGTTCCTGCTGGGCCTGCTGGCGGGCAAGCGCCGCATCTTCCACGACGTGCCCCAGCACCTCCGGCTGTTCCGCCGGCTCCTCGGGTGGGGGCTCGTGGCCGGGGTGATTGGCAGCGGCAGCGGGCTGGTGCTGCAGCAGCTCCTGGTGAAGCAGGTCTTCACCCCGGAGTCGCTGCCGGCATGGGTGTCCTTCGCCATGGCGCCGCTGCGTCAGGTGGGCGAGCTGGGCTTCGCGGCCGTCTACGTGTCCGGCATCGCCCTGCTCTTCCAGCGGGCCACCTGGCAGCGGGGGCTGGGTCTGCTCGCGCCGGTGGGCCGCATGGCGCTGACGAACTACCTGTCCCAGTCCATCATCAGCGTGCTGTTCTTCTACGGGTTCGGACTGGGCTTCATCACGAAGCTGGGCCCCGCGGCCTGCGTGGCCTACTGCCTGTCTGTCTTCAGCGTCCAGGTGGTGTGGAGCCACCTGTGGCTGGCGAGGTTCCGCTTCGGCCCCGCGGAGTGGGTGTGGCGGTCGCTGACGTATGGGAAGGCGCAGCCCATGCGCCGCGAGGATGCGGCGAATCAGCGCACGGCGCCTGCCGTCAACGGCAGCCGGCTGCCTTGAAGATCAGCTCGGTGACGGTTTCAGGGTGGCTCATCATCGCCACGTGTGAGCTGCGGATCTCGTAGGTCCGGGCGCGAGCGCGCCGGGCCATGAAGCGCTCGGCCCCAGGAGGAATGGTGTTGTCGTCGCTGGCGACCAGGTACCAGGACGGAATGGACTTCCACGCTGGCGGGCCGGAAGGCTCATCAAAGACGAAGCTGGCGGCCGGGCGCTGACTGGCGGCCAGCACCGCCGCGTCCTTCTCACGGAGGTCGGCCGCGAAGAGCTGACGGAAGAATGCGGGGTCGATGTATGCGTCGGCGTTCAAGGGCACACTTCCAGGGAAGGGGCGCAAGATGAGGTGCTCGCCAAGCTTGGAGTCGCCGCCGCCAAGGGTGTTGGCCTCCGAGATGCTCTCGTCCTCATCGAGTGCGTACGCGGCGATGTACACGAGCGCTTTCACGTTCGGGTTCCCGGTGGCCGCGTTCGTGATGACGGCTCCGCCGTAGGAGTGGCCGACCAGGATGATGGGACCACTGAGGGTCCCCAGGAAGTACCGCAGGTACTCCGCATCCCCCGACATGCTCCGCAAGGGATTGGCGAACGCATGGGCCGTATAGCCCTGCTTCTGCAGCCGCTTCATCACGTCCGCCCAGCCGGATGCGTCAGCGAACGCGCCGTGGACGAGGACGATGGTGGGCTTGCGACGGCAGCGGGCCTCCCACGCGTCGTCGGCCGCGGCAGCCCGGGAGGGAATGGCGCTGACAGCCAGCAGGACACAAAACAGGCCCAACCGTCGCAGGTTCTGTTGAGTGGTCATCGACCTCTCCGAGCATTCAGCAGGGGGACTCGGAAGGTGGATGGCGTGCCCTACCGCGACAACCAGGACCGGAGTCCAGGCCGGATGCCTGTGGCCCCCCGTGCCACACGCAGCCACACCAGCGAGACCATCCACCACGCCGCCGTGAGCGCGCTCCAGGCCTGGGGCGCTCGGGCCTGGACCAGCCAGAGCGTCACGGCGACTCCCATCGCGAGCACCCGGGTGAGCTCCAGGGGCTCGCTCCACGCCTTCGACTCCAGCATCCCGCTCCAGGCGGTGGCCATTGCCCAGAGCAGCAGGCTCAACACGACCTTCTGCCAGCCGGAGAGCGGCGAGGCATGGTGGCTCACCAGGAGCATGAAGGGCATCGACGCGAACAACTGGAAGACGAGGTACCCCCGGACGCCCGGCAGCTCCCGCGAGTGGTACTTCACCTCCGCGCCCTCCTGCTTCCAGTACCCCAGCGCGCGAGGCGGCAGGTCCGCGGGCCGCCAGCCCGTGGGCATCACCCAGAGCCGCAGCCGGTCCCAGTGGCTCTTCGTGGAGACCGCGTCCGAGACCAGCCGGCTCCAGAACTGGAAGTTGATGGCCGTCGGATCCCACGTGTTCGCCGGGGTCGTCAGGCCATAGGAGCACGGCTCGGTCTCCTCCGCGTAGGTGCCGAACATCCGGTCCCAGATGATGAGGAAGCCCGCGTAGTTCTTGTCGATGTATGCGTCATTGCGCGCGTGGTGCACGCGGTGGTGCGACGGCGTGTTCAGCCACGACTCCACCCAGCGCGGGAGCTTGGGGATGACCCGCGTATGGGGAATGAACTGGAGCACCAGGTGGAAGGCCACCATCGCCAGCACGGCCTCCGGCGGAAAGCCCATCAGCACCAGCGGCCAGTAGAAGAGGAACGAGAAGAGCCGCTGTGTCACGCTCGCGCGCAAGGCCACCGCGTAGTTGAGCTCCTCGGTGGAGTGGTGCGGTGAATGCGCCGCCCAGCCGATGTTGGTGCGGTGCCCGAAGCGGTGGAACCAGTAGAAGAGGAAGTCCACCCCCAGGAAGAGCGCCACCAGCGACAGCGGCGACGATGCGTCCAGCCGCCACGGCGCGAACTGGCCCAGCTGCGTGAAGAGCGGCAGCACCAGCAGCGCCACCGCCACGTTGACGCACTGGTTCATCACCGCAGTGCCCATGCTCGCGATGGAGTCCTGGAAGCTGTAGTAGCCGTTCTTGCGCGCCACGCACCAGGCGAACTCGGCCAGGGCCAGGGCAATGACGAAGGGCGTCGCCACGGCATAGACGTTGATGGACATGCCGCCGGTATATGTTTCCCCCAGCGGCCCGCGCCTTAACCCAGGTCAAGCCAGCACCCTTGGAGACATGAGATTCCCCAAGCTCTTCGAGCGCCTCGCCACGCTGGCCCCGCTTCCTCCCGAGGAATGGGCGAAGGCCGAGGCCGTGGCGAAGGAGCAATCGCTCGCGAAGCGGGAGCTCTTCCTGCGTCCCGGAGACGCGGCGGACCGGTTCGCCGTGGTGCTTCAGGGCGTCTTCCGGGGCGTGCGCGTGTCGCCTCGCGGCGGCGAGTCCATCAAGGCCTTCCGCGCCGAGGGCGAGCTGATTGGCGCCTACGCGGAGATGCTGCAGCGGCGGCCGTCGATGACCGCGATTGAAGCGCTGGAGCCAAGCCGGGTGCTGGTGTTCCACGCGCGGGACTTCCAGACGCTGGAGCAGGGCCACGTGTGCTGGGAGCGGCTGGCACGCCGGGTGGCGGAACAGCACTTCCTCCTCAAGGAGCGCCGCGAGCAGGAGTTCCTGGAGCTGTCCGCGGAGGAGCGCCTGGTGAACTTCTGGGACGAGCATCCCCACCTGAAGGGACGGATTCCCCAGCGCGACGTGGCCGCCTACCTCGGCATCACCGAGGTGGGATTGAGTCGCATCATGTCACGGCGCCGCAAGCGCAGCGGTTGAACGCAATGACACACAGTGCGAGCCCGGCCGGCCGACAAGACGCCTCGTGTGAATCCTGAGACAAATGGAGGTTGTCTGGCGAGCACGCGCGCCTCTACTCTCGCCAGATGACCCGACTGCTTGCAGCGTTGATTCTTCTTCCTTCGATGGCCTTCGGGCAGGTGCGCGTGGACATCGACGTGAAGCTGCCGGACATCGTCTTCAAGGCCCCGCCTGCGCTCGTCGTCGTGGAGCCCGGCGTGCAGGTGGTGGAGGACTACGACGAGGACCTCTACGTCGTGGACAACGTGTACTGGGTGCGCCGCGATGGGCGCTGGTTCCGGGCGCGCGACTACCACGGCGGCTGGGAGTACGTGGAGGAACGCCGCGTCCCCGTCACCGTCGTCAAGGTGCCTCCCGGCCGCTACAAGCGGTGGAAGCACCCGAAGAAGCGGGCGGCCGTGCCCGCGTCCTACCGTGAGCACGACCACCATGATGATCACCACCACGATCATCACGACGACCACCACAAGGGCGGCAAGGGCAAGGGCCGGAAGAAGTAGCCCGCCAGCGCTCCGCCCCGTGGTCTACAGCCCTACCTGGAGCAGGAGGATGAGCCGCGAGAAGGAGTCGGTGCCTTCCCGCAGCGCAGGATGGTGGTCCCAGCTGAGCGCGGCTCCCACCGGACCGAAGTGCAGGTCCGCGAGGAGCCGCAGTCCCGGCCTGACGTCAGGGAGCACCTGCACCGGCACACCCACGCCAAGCCCGAAGCTCGGAATGATGGCGACCTGCGGCGTCGCGTACTGCGTGAGCGGCGTGATGACGAATTGCTCTCGAAAATCCGTCTCCACCGAGACCGAATGCAGGAAGGACTCGGGCGCGGCGAGCTGGTAGCCGAGCCGCGCCATGAAGCGGGAGCCGTCACCGAGCCGCGCGCCCAGGCCCAGCTGCACACCGCCCGGAATCCACCACGGCTTGGGCTTCGTCAGCGTGACGTTGAGCCATTCGGGAGCGCTCTCCGCCGTGAGGCTCCGCTCCGCCACCACCTGTCCGCCCTCGTGCCGGAGTTGCCAGCCCGTGGCCACCGGCAGCGAGCGCGCCGAGGTGTTCGGGCTGCTGCCCACCTCCCATGAGGAGGGGACCCGCACCGTGATGTGGAGCGTGGGGTTGCCCGCCCAGGTCCGGATGGGTCCCAACAAGTAGTCGATGTCCCAATGCGTGGCCCGCGAACGATTGGGGGAAAGAAGCGCGTGGCGCGACTGGACCGCGGGCCACACATAGCCCGTGGGCAGGAAGCGCTGCTCGAGCTGCATCTGGCCGCGCACCACCAGCTCCCCTTCCCGCTCGGGCGGAAGCGTGAGGGTGAAGCCGAAGCGCTCCGCTCCGGAGTCCGCGAGCCCTCCAGACTCTGTCATGGGGCCTGGCGCGGCCGCCTGCGCATCTGTCACCGGAAGAGGTGCTTCATCGAATCGCACGCGGACCTCCTGCGTGCGGACTCCCAGGAAGGCGGCATCGATGACCTCCGCCTCGGAGGTGCCGTTGCGCAGCCGGTAGCGCGCCTCGAAGCGGCAGACCGCCTCTTGCGCCTCCTCCGCGCAGTCGAAGTCCAGCTGCTCGCTGAGCACCTCCGTGCGCGTGCGCGCGGTCCCTGATGACAGGGTCAAGGCCGCTGGCGTCCGCGAGGAGGCAGCGACGTTGGCGGCGGCGGGCACGGCGGCGAGGAGACACACGATGAACGCAAGGCGGACCGCCATGTCCGCCATTGTCGCTCAATCCGCTGCGTTCCAGCCCGCTTCACCATGGACGGTGCGCATGTCACTTCCCAGGAATGGCGAACCAAGGCGTGCAGGGGTGGTGCTTTACCCATGAGTGCGGGGTGCCACCCGGCTGTGGGCGCCCGCTTGAAGTCTTCCATTGTCAGTGACAAGGATGCGTGTCGCCGGCCCGTGAGGGGAGGAAAGGCTTCCACCTTCGCGTGAGCTGGCCATCACGCCCTGACATGACAAGGACATTCCTGCCCTGGCAGGGCTTCGTCCAAGGGGGACAATCCATGACGCGTTCCTTCGCATCCGCCTTCTCATCCATCGTGTTCCTGCTCACCAGCACGGCTTGCGGTCCCGGCCCGTCCGACGACCAGACGCCGGCGGGGGCCTCCTCCGCGGTCGAGGTGGGCACCGAGCGCCAGGCACTCGCCAGCTGGAGCTCCGCCGCGTCGATGTCCACGGCCCGCTACAACCACACCGCCACCGTCCTGCCGTCGGGCAAGGTGCTGGTGGCCGGTGGCGAGTCGGGCTCGGCCGGTCCGTTTTCCAGCGCGGCGCTCTACAACCCGACCACCAACACCTGGGCCTCCACGGGGAGCATGACGACGGCCCGCTCGGCCCACGTCTCCGTCCTGCTGTCGTCGGGCAAGGTGCTCGTCATTGGCGGCACCTTCGGCAGCACCACCACCGCGGAGGTGTACGACCCGGCGACGGGGACGTGGACCGCCACCGGCAGCCTCTCCACGCTGCGCACCAACTTCACCGCGACCCTGCTGTCCTCGGGACAGGTCCTCGTCACGGGCGGCCGTGGCACCGGCGGCGTCTACCTGACCAGCTGCGAGCTGTATGACCCGGCCACCGGCACCTGGTCCACCACGGGCAGCCTCGCCACGGGCCGCATGGATCACTCCGCCGTGCTGCTCGGCAACGGGCAGGTGCTCGTCAGCGGCGGCCTCTACATGGTCTTCACCTCCCTGTACCGGCTGGACAGCGCGGAGCTGTACGACCCGGCCACCGGCACCTGGTCCTCGGCGGGCTACCTCGCCACGGGGCGCAGCGAGCACGTGTCGCTCCTGCTGCCTTCTGGTGATGCGCTGATCGTGGGAGGCATTGCCGGCGACGGCAGGGTCACCAGCCACTACTCGGTCTCCGCGGCTGAGTCGTTCAGCGCGGGCACCCTGACGTCCGCGGGCACGATGGTCGGCGCGCGCTACCGCCACGCCGCCGTCGTCCTGCCTTCGGGCGCCGTCCTGGCGGCGGGGGGCCTGAACAAGATTGGCGGCAGCACCACGACGCAGTACCTGTCCAGCGCGAGCCTGTACGACCCGGCCACCGGCACCTGGAGCGCCACGGCCAGCATGCTCGCGGTGCGCAACCAGTTCACGCTCAGCGTCCTGCCGTCGGGCAAGGTGCTGGCGGTGGGCGGCACCAACAGCTCGGGCCTGGGGCTCGCCTCCACGGAGCTCTACACCCCGTGACCTGAAGCGAAACAGGCTGGAGACCGTGAAGGCCTCCAGCCCGTGTTTTCGACGCAGGCATGGCGGACCTGCTCAAGTTGAGAGAGCCAGTGCGTCGTGCCGTCCGACAGCAGGCGCGTCATGCGCTTCCGTCCAGCAACCGGAGGAGGGCGTCACGCTCCACGACGAGCTTCTTCGAGTTGAGGGCCTTGCGGATGATGCGCAGGGCCTCCGGACGCACCTCGGCGCCGGTCAGCCGGGGGAGCCAGTGCGCACGGAGCTCCTCCAGCTGTTGCCGCTGGGATAGCTCCGTGGTTGCCAGCCACCGTAAGGCCGTGCACGGGCGCAGGTAGGCGGCGGCTTCCTCTTGGGACAACCAGCGCTGCAAGGGGAGCATCGTGTCGGGGTTCCTGGGTGGCTGCGGGCAAGACGTGCAGGGTCCGCGAGACCATGGAACGCTCGCGCTCGGGTGGCCACGGGCGCATGATGCTCCCTGGAGGTCACACGTGAGGCGCAGGTGGCGACAGAGGGCGTTCGCGCAGGTGGCGATGGCGGTGCTGGCGGCGGGGTGCGGCGCGTCGAATCCCCCGGATGAGACTCCCCGCACCTGCGTTCCCTCCGGCGGTGCCACGGGCGCCCCCGGAACCATCGAGGAGGCGGTGGCGCTCATCAACTCCTTGCCCCGCCCCACTTCCGTGGCCTGCCTCGTGGAGAGTCTGGACCGTCCCCTGCGGATGAGTGCCACGGAGAGCGAATTCAGCGCGCAGCCCGCGCATGGCCGGCGCAGCCCTCGCATCTTCCTGTTCTCGGGCTCCCTCATCCTCTCCGTCGTCCCCGACGGCCCGGGAGCGGAGATCGTCGAGTTCAGCCAACTGGACGCCTCCGGCCGCTCCATCAAGGGAGAGCTGGCCTTCCCCATCGAAGCCGAGGTGCCCCCCGAGGCTCCGTACACGAAGGTCATGTTCCAGCCCGACCTCACGGGCTGCGCGTTCTGTCACGCGGACGAGAAGCCCGCGTATCGCGTGGGGAACGCGTGGGCCTACTCCTCCCAGGCGCTGCGCCCGGTGGACTCCTCGCTCGTCCCGATCGAAGAGCTCCGGCGGGAAGCCTCCACCTGCGACGCCTCCGTCGAACCCGAGCGCTGCCGGCTCCTCCAGGAACTCTTCGAGCACGGCTTCCCACGCGCTCACGCCTTTCCCTCGTCGCTCCCGACCTTCCCCTGATTCAGGCCTCGAATGGGCTGCGGTTGCGGAACTGCGGGGTGGCAGCTGGTACAGCGTCAGGAGCGCCCTGTGAGCAACCCCAGCGGCACGTAGGGAATGGCGTCTGGAAGGGAAGCGAGGTCAATCAACCCACGCTCCTGCCCCACCTGCAGGGCAGCGAGCAGGCGCACATGCAGGAAGGCTTCTGGGTCGGTGCGCCACAGGCCCTGGGCCATCGCGGCCACGTACTGGGGCTCGAGTTGCTTGAATAGCGCAGGAACCTCCTGCCCCCGGCCCCGGATCATCAGGCTGAGCGTCTGCGTCAGGAAGCTGTCCAGCAGGGGGAGTGCCTTGTGGCGGATGCGCACCAGGTGCCGGGCCGCCCGCGGCTCGTCCTCCGCGAGGAAGGCGAGCAGCATCAGCGCGGGCTCGCGCTCGACGGGGCCGCAGCCGGTGTAGTGGGTGGTAGAGAACGGCGGCTCGAAGGCCATCCTCAGCGGGGCCAGCTCTCGGGCCTCCCGTGTCCGGCACAGGACCCGCACGGACGCCAGCATGGCGAAGTCGCAGGGGGAAAAACCGAAGCGCTGCGGATCTGGCGGGAGCGCTCGGGCAAGGTCCCGGCTGAACACCTCTTCCTCGGCAATCAACTGGCGGCGAGCTTCGTCAGGGGCGCGATCGAGCAGCATCGCAGCCGCCGCCCGGGACAGGCCCTCGGGGCCCGTCCGTCTTCGCTCCAGGACGGCTCGCTCCGCGTCGGTCAGGCTCATGGGTAGGTAAACTCCTGGATGAGCCTGGCGGGTTGGCCATGTGGCGTGGACACGACGGCGCCGCTCAAGGTGCCGTCGTCCAGCGCCTCCCGCAGGCGGGCCGCCGTGGCTTCATGGCCCGCATCGAAGAGTCGGTCAATCTGCCGCCTCACCCACCGAGTGCTCATCTGACCAGGCGACAGCTCCGCCGTTCCACCCTTGTACTCCACTATCCACAGCCGGCCCGCATCGTCGACGAAGACGTCATCCAGCCCCTGGCCATAGCGCCCGTTGAACTCGAAGGGGTTGATCCAATGCTCCCACTGCCGCCAGCCTCGCCCTTCCAGCAGGGCCCGCCCCTCACTCACGCCAATCTCGTAGGACTGCTCGATGGCGCCCACCGTCCTCGCGCGCGACTCTGGCAGTGCCCTGACGTCCGGGACCAGCGCCTCCGCGGCGCTCGGAACAGCGGCCCGCTCTTGCATCGCGGACTGGAGGGCCCTGGGCGACAGTGCGTCGGCCCGGGTTCTGGCGACGACCGCCTGGGCCTCCAGCACATCGAGGACCTCGTCGTCTTCCAGGCCGAGGAACCGGCCGTAGGCGGCGGCATCGTCGATGGAGTCGGGGCTGAGCGCCGCGCGCAGTTCCTGCGAGAGGCCCGACGCGGGGAGGAAGCCATCTCGGGCCCGTCGCAGACCTTCGTCGTGAAGCCGCTTGAGGGCGGTGAGTTCCTCGGGCGCCAGTCGCTCGATGTCCAGGAGAAACTCCGCCCGGCGCAATTCGGCCAGGAACTGGTCGAAGCGCCAGTAACCCCGGCGGGCCAGATGCCAGGCCATCACCATGAGCCGGCCACCCGCCTCCGTGACAGCGCCGATGATGTCATTCGCGCGCGTCGCGACTCCCAGCAGGGCCTGCCACTGCTGGCGCAGCGCATCCTCGGCATTGACCGCCCTGTTCGCCGCGCTGGCAATCCGAGCATCCAGTGACGGGATCTCGTTCACGGCCCGGCGGAACGCGGCCAACTCGCCCGTGGTGTTGAACGCCTCCGCGGCGGGGCGCAGGGCGCGCACCGCGGCCAGGGCCGAGCCGAAGTCCGCCGCCGCTCCAACCACGGCCAGCACGAGCCAGGCAATCGACGGGTCCTCGGAGAGAAGCTGCGCGTCGGAGGCTCGCTCCATGCGCAGGTACTCCCGCCAGGCGTCCATCGCCTGCCAGGCGCTCAACCCGAACGCGGTGACGCCCGCAGCGGCCGCAAGGGTGCCAGTGCCGAAGCTCAGCACGGTCAGTGCCAGCGTGACGACACCGAGGAGGAGCCCCTCGACAAGGGCCTCAATGCCCTCATCCGAGACGTGGTCCCGGATGATCCGGTCGTAGATGGTACCCGGCGTGATTCCCTGCGCCTCGTATGAGGCCGCCAGCAGCTCATCGAGCTTGTAGATGAGGCTGGGGCCGGCATGGAGTTCCGCTCGCGTGGACACCACCGATGCGCGGTGCTCGGAAACGTAGGCGAGCACGAGCCGCTGGACGTCATCCGGCGCGGCGCGGCCCAGCCGCTCCAGCGGAAAGTCCGGGAGGCCGAGGAGGGGGTGGTCACTGGCAAGCGGCCGCAGGGCCTCGGTGCCGGCGCGCTCCGCCTCCACCGACGCGAAGGCAGCCTCCAGAGCCACCTCGTCGTTGAAGCCCCCTCCCTCGTCCATCGCATGCCGGGGCCGCCAGGTGGCCCGCTCGCCCTGCACGTCCGCCTCGGCGTAGTGCGCCGGGGCCCCGGTGGCCGCCACGGCCCGCGCCAGGGCGGCGGCCTCCGCGGGGTCTGAGTAGCGCTGCTCGGCGACGAAGAGCAGGTGGTCGAACCGGTCAAGCAGCACGTCCGCCACCCGGACCGTCTCGCGCTCGAAGGCGCCGCGCCACGCCCCTATCGCCTGCTCGAACTCCGCGATGCTCGCGAAGCCATGGGCGTGGAGGGATGCCTCCAGCGTCTCGCGCATGCGCGGTGCCTCGAGGCGCGCGTTCACGACGTCCGGGTCGCTCACGCCGAACTCGTCGCTGGCCGGCAAGCCCGCGAGGCTCTCGGTGGCCTGCATGTTCCGGTAGAGGGAGTAGACCTCATCGAGGCCGTAGAGGCGGGTGGAGAGACGACCGCGCTCCAGGGATTCCTGCCTCCGCTCCGCCTCTTCGGCGAGGTAGTTGCCGAGCGAAGACTCGAATGTGGCCCAGTCGTCCGTCACGCCGCCAATGCGCGACTGCCAGTCGGCGAGCTCGGCCGCGGAGAGCGATGCCAGCCGCTGGCCCACGCGCAGCGCTCTGTCGTAGTCCGCAGGCGACAGGTGCCGGGTGCTCCGGGGGTCGAAAAGGATGGCCCGGACGTGCGCTGGGAGGGACAGGAGGGCCCGGCGCGTCCGGACGAGGTTCGCGCGGAGGTGGCGCCAGTACTCGGCCATGCGCCGGTCATCCTGGCTCGTTCCGAGGCGCTCTCCCGGACGGTATTGGGTGCGCTCCCAGAATCGCCGGTCGACTTCAGCATGGAGGGCATCGCGCTCCGCCGGGTCCAGGCCGCTCACCTCCTCCTGGATTTCGGCTTGCTCCTCGGGCGAGGTCGCTGAGAGTGAGCGGTCCCGGACATGGATGAGCACGTAGCCCCGCCGGACGTCCTCTGCGCTCGCGGACTGGGGCGTTCCCGCCCAGCGCCAGTCCGCGGCTTCCCGGGCGGCCCGCGCCTCGTCGAGCGTCTGCAAGCGCGTGTACTGCCGGATGAACTCCAGGAGCAGCGTGTCAGAGTCCAGTTCCTGGCCGACGCGAACAGAGAAGTAGAACGTGATGCCGCGGGGCTGTTCCTGCCGCAGGAGCGCCGGAGGGCCGCCGCGCTGCTGGAGCACGTGCGTCAGCTCGTGTGCCAGCAGTGACCGTCCCTCAGCGCTTTCCGGCGCCCACGCGCCGTGCGAGAAGCCGACGTGCGCACCGAAGCTGAAGGCACGTGCGCCCAGGGCACGGGCTACCGTGTCCGCTCCCTCGCCGACGTGGAGTCGCACGTCCTCAAGGGGCTGCCCGAAGCGGTGGGCGAATGAGGCTCGCACCGGTGCCGGGAAGGGGCTGCCCGGCTCGCGAAGGGCATGGGCCATGAGCGTCCGCTCGGCCACACCCGCCGGCGCGGCAGGCCGGGCGAGCACCCGTGCCTGCTGGCCGGTCATTCCGCCAAAGGCGAGCCGCTCCGCCTCGGCTTCAAGCTGTGCGTGGCCCGCTGCCGCCCGCGGCGCGGCGGACACGGAGCCAAAGCGCTGGGTGACGAACCGACGCGCCTCTCCTTCGAGCCCACCGCCGCCCGCTGATGCCGACCAGGCCTTGGGCAGAAGCTCTCGTTCCTTGGCGGAGTAGAGCGGAATTTTCGCGAAGTCGAAGGAAGCCGCCGGCAGCCCCCGTGGGACCTGCTCGGCTTCGCTTGAGGGAGACTGTTCATCCCCAAGGACGCGGCGCAGCGCCTCATGACCGTCCCGACATCCAGCACACGAGGATTGGGGACGCTTCCCATTCGTCGCCGGAGCCGGGCCCGCACGGTTCCGCTCCAAGAAGATCCGGGAACCCATTCCGCGCTCCTTTGCCAATGCATTGCGTCTTCTTGTGCTTGTCCCATTCTAGCACCAATGCCGGTCAGTTAGGCTGGGGGCGCTTCACCCACTTCTTGTCGTAGTTACTCATCTTGATTTTTACGACTCGAGGGAAGCGCCTCTCGCTCCTTCGTTCCGGTAACAGCAGCAACCCCAGGTGCCTGCGCAAATCGAGCAGGTGCTCTGGAATCCGCCCGGGTGCCAGCGGCGGGGTCGACCAGACCAGCCATGCGTTTCGGATGAGCGCCAGCGCATTGACGAAGCTGATGCGCGTCGGCTCCACGCCGGCTTCGTTCGCGGCCCGTTCCATCTCCACGCGTACCAGGTTGTAGGCCAGCAGGATGCCCCAGACCTCCTGCCGGACACCTTGGGGCGTGCGACTGCGGATGGCTTCCTGCCGGTCCAAGAGGTGCGTCTTGATTTCGTCGTACCCCAGCTCGATTTCCCATCGCTCGTGGTACAGCTGGACAATCTTTTGGGCCGGGTACTTCTTCGGGTCCAGCAGCGACGTCAGCAGCACTGCGGCACGGAAGCCCGGTCGCTGGTAGCGGATGGCCCTCATGCGGACGGCTTCGGGCAGGGGCTTGGCGCTCGAAGCGCGCATGGTGCGGGTGACCGGCAGTTCCACCAGGTCATCGTTCTGACCGAGCTTCTCGACCCGGACGGGTTTCATATGAGCCTTGGCCCGCACCAGCCAGTGCCGGTTCTTGGCCCCCGAGGAAATCTCCATCAGGTCGCGGACCGCGGTGAAGTTGTGGTCGACGATGACGACTGAATTCTCTGGCAGCTGACTCCATAGCTCCGCCGCCAGTGTCACCTCTCCCGTGGCGTAGGCCCCAAAGCGCACCGCCGCCACCAGGTGGGAGCGTGCCGCCTCAGCGCCACCGCCCGCACCGTTGGGTAGGCGCTACCGGCGCGAGTGCCGTTACCCGGACTGCCACCGAACTGACTCCAGTTGTCGGGCGAGTCCGGCACCCGCACCGTCGTGCCATCCAGGGCATAGACGGCCAGCTTGTGCCAGGGGCGCGCCCGGGCGCTGCGGTGGGCCCACACCGAGGCCGTCGTATTGAAGAGGTACTCCATCGGCTCGTCGCCCAGGCGCTGGCGTGCCTGGGTCAAAGCGCTCGGCGCCACGTCCGTCGAGCCCGCCCCCGTCGGCAACGCCACATTCAGCATGGACGCGACGCGCTGGATGGACTCATTGCGCATCAGCGCCATGCCCACCACCAACCAGATGACCTGGTCTGCCGGCAGGCGCCGACGGCGTATCGAGGCGAAGCCGGTGGCCACCACGGCTTCCTCCACCCATACCGGGTCAATGTGCTGCCGAAACCGGTCGAACTGCTCGGGGGCCACCATCGCAGCCCCCTGGATGGCCTGGGAAAGCCCCATGTGGCGATCTCCAAGAATGAGATCGCCACACCCTCAACCATGGCGGTAGGTCCTCGCAAGGACCACCTATCTGATCGGCATTGGGGCCAGGTGCGCCCATCGCCGCTCGCGTTCACATCCTGCGTTCCCTCCATGGAAACGCCCGCCAAGGGGGAGACGCTTCTGGCCAGGCAGGGGACGGCGAGCGAGGAGGTCTTCCTCGCCTCGAGGCACGTCCGGCGGCTGGAGCCATCGGCTCCCTTCTTGTGCTCGGACTCGGGCCTCTTCGCCCAGGCGCAGTCGCCGCGGCGCACTCAATTGGTCAACGCAACACCTGCTGCAGTTTGGCTGCTGGGGGCTCGAACTCCAGGGTCCTTTCGGGGGCGCCGACTCCGTCAAGGCCAGGTCACGGGCCACCTGGGGGTGGACTTGCCCTGCTCCAGCACCCGTTTCACCGCCCCATGCTTCTCGACCGGGGCGTTCAAATCGGCCTTGGCTTTCCGGAAGGCGCTCGCGGCGCGGTGGGGGCTGTCGGCTGTGCGGGGG
>NZ_RAWL01000200.1:0-15224 GCF_003668885.1 Corallococcus sp. AB049A
GGCCCCGACGAGGGTGACGCCTCCGCGGGGGGCGCTGCCCAGAACGGCGCCCCTGGAGCCCCCGGCCAGGGCGGCCGCCGCCGCCGCCGCCGCCGCCGCCGTCGTGGCGCGCAGGTGCACTTCACCCCGGAAGGCCAGGCCTACCGCATGACGGCGGGCCCGGACGGGCAGCAGGTCCAGGTCTTCCTGACGCCGCAGGAGCTGGAGCAGTACCGCCAGCGCCAGGCGCAGCAGCAACAGCAGCAGCCCCAGGGCGGCGGCCAGCCGCAGGGCCAGGAGCACCGCCCGCAGGACGGCGGTCAGCCACCGCCGCCGCAGCAACAGCCGCGGCATGAGCACAACCGGCATCAGCAGCAGCGCGGCGGCGGACAGCAGGGCGCGCCGCAGCAGAACCTGGCGCCCGTGGAGGGCGTGCTGGACACGGAGGCCAAGGGCCCCAACGCGTTCCTGCGTCAGGTGAAGCGGAATCTCCTGGCGTCGCCGGACGACCCGGAGCTGCCCAAGAACCTGGTGCAGAAGCTGCGCCTGCGGCAGGGCCAGTACCTCACCGCGTTCGCGCAGATGCGCGGCCACAAGGGCGTCATCCAGAAGGTGGACACGGTGGACGGCCGCCCGCTGGACGGCGCGCCCCGGCTGCCCCACTTCGCGGACCTCACCTCCGTGGACCCCACCGAGCGGCTGAAGCTGGAGAACGGCCACAAGGAGATGGTCACGCGCGTGTTGGACCTCATCGCGCCCATCGGCAAGGGTCAGCGCGCGCTCATCGTCGCCCCGCCCAAGACGGGCAAGACGATCATGCTCCAGCGCATCGCCCAGGCCATCATCCAGAACCACCCGGAGTGCCACGTCATGGTGGTGCTCATCGACGAGCGCCCGGAAGAAGTGACGGACATGCGCCGGAGCATCAAGGCGGAGGTCATCGCCTCCAGCTCGGACCGGCCCACGGGTGACCACCTCAAGGTCGCGGAGCTCGCGCTGGAGCGCGCACGCCGGCTGGTGGAGTCCGGCAAGGACGTCGTCATCCTCCTGGACTCCATCACCCGCCTGGCGCGCGCCTACAACAAGGAGGTCGACAGCTCCGGCCGCACCATGACGGGCGGCGTGGACAGCCGCGCCCTGGAGCGCCCCAAGCGCATCTTCGGCGCCGCGCGCGCGACGGAAGAGGCGGGCTCGCTGACCATCATCGGCACGGCGCTCATCGACACCGGCAGCCGCATGGACGAAGTGATTTTCGAGGAGTTCAAGGGCACGGGTAACTCCGAGGTCACCCTGGACCGCCTGCTCGCGGAGAAGCGCGTCTTCCCGGCCATCAACATCGCCCAGTCCGGCACGCGCAAGGAGGAGAAGCTCTTCACCCTGCGCGAGTACGAGAAGGTGAAGAAGCTGCGGCAGATGCTCTTCGCCGTGAAGCCGGTGGAGGCCATGGAGGCGCTCGTCAAACGGCTCGGCCGGTACACCTACAACGACGAGTTCTTCGACGAGATGTAGGCCGTGCCCGCCCTCGCGGGGGTGGTGTGGCGAGCCCTGGATTGCGTAAGGTGAGCGCATGATTCAGGGCTCGGGCCGCTGCCACTACCACCCGGACCGCGCGGGCCTGGGCGTCTGCGTGGAGTGCCGGCGCGTCATCTGCCGCGAGTGCACCACGCAGTTCGAGGGCATCAACCGCTGCGCCAGCTGCCTCGACACGCGCCGCAAGGCGCTGGAGGGGCCGCCACCCCGGCGCGAGTGGAGCGTGGCGCACGTGGTGCTCGCGCTGCTGGGCGTCGTGCTCGTGTGGGGCGGCGTGCTGCTGGCCGCGCACGCGGTGAGCTAGCGCGATGGCCGTCTCCGCCTTGGAACTGCGCCCCCGGGGTCCGGTGGCCTTGATGGACGCGGCGCTGCGGCTGTGCGCGCGCGACGCGGGCGTGTGGGCCCTCACGCTGCCCGGAGGCGCGGCGGTGGTGGCCGCGCTGCTGCACCTGTGGGACGCCGTGGATCACGGCCGCTCCCCCACCCTGCCCGCGCTGTACGTGACGCTCGCGTGGTTCCTGCGGGGCGTGGGCCAGGGCGCGGCGTGCCACTACGTGCAGGAGGTGCTGCTGGGCGCGAAGGCGGAACCGTCCGTGCGCCAGTCCCTGCGCGCGGCGCTGGGGCGGCTGCCCAGCCTGTTCATCGCAGTGGCGTACCTGGCCATCTTCAACGTGGTGACGCTGACGTTCTCGCTGGGCATCGCGCTGGTGCTGCTGGCGGGGCAGAGCGTGGGCTACGCGGCGACGATGCAGGGCCGGGGCAGCCCGCTGAAGCTCTACGGCACGGGCTCGCGGCTGTTGGGCCCGTCACGCGGGACGGCGCTCGTGGTGCGCTGGCTGATGGGCGTGCAGGTGCTGGTGTTCTTCAACCTGCACGTGGGGCTCAACTTCCTGTTGTACCTCGGGCGTCAGCTCGTGGGCATCGACCTGACGTTCGCGGAGCGGTTCGCGTCGTTGGACAACCCGCCGTGGCTGGTGTTCCTGGTGGCGACGACGTTCGCCCTCTTCGAGCCCCTGCGCGCGGCGACCGCCACGCTGCTGCTGGTGGACGGACGCGTGCGGCAGGAGGGCCTGGACCTGCTGGCCGCCGTGCAGCAACTGCCGGAGCGGAGCACGCAGCGCGGAAGCCTCGCGTCGAAGGGCGTGGCCGCGGCCCTGATGCTGGTGACGGGCCTGCTCGTCGCCGCCCCCGCGACGGTGGAAGCCGAGCCCGTGGACCGCAAGGCCGTGCGCGCCCGGCTGGTGAAGGTCGCGACGGAGTGCGAGCTGCCGGAACTCGTGGAGGGCCCGGCGCTGAAGGACTTCGACGCGCTGGACGCGCGAGAAGCCATCAAGCTGGAGCGCTTCGTCCGCCGCCTGGAGCAGCAGGCGTACGACGATGAGGACTGCGAGAGCGCGGGTGTGACGCTGGAGGAAGGCCTCACGCAGGTGACGGCCACGGCCGAGGCCCAGGCGCGCGCGGACGCGAGGGCCGCGACGGACCGGGCGCGGGCCATCCTCGCGCGGCCGGAGTTCCAGGAGCGCCCGGAGAAGGCCCCGGCCGAACCCAAGGAGGAAGAAGTCCCTCCGCCGGAGTCCAGCTGGTGGCGCCGCTTCATCGACAAGCTGGGCGCGTGGCTGCGCGACTTCTTCAAGCGCCACAACCCCGAGCCCCGGTCTCGGGACACGGCCCTGCCCGTGAGCGGCGGCGCGGCGGCGAACGCCCTCGTCGTGATGCTGGTCGCGCTGACGCTGGCGGTGCTGGGGGTGGTGGTCGTGAGCATCCTCAAGCGCAAGCGCGCGGACACGGGCCCGGCGCTGGAGGTGAGCACCGTGGACGCGGCGGCGCTCGCAGGCAGCGCGAACCATGCGCTGTCACGTCCGCCAGAAGGCTGGGCGCACCTGGCGGACGCGCTGGCCGCGAAGGGCGAGTACCGCGAGGCGGTGCGCAACCTGTACCTCGCGCTCCTGTCGCGCCTGCACCGCGACGGCGCCATCCACTACGACGAGACGCTGTCCAACTGGGACTACCTGCGCGCGTTCCGGGGCCGCCCGGAGGTGAAGGCCCCGTTCCGCGAGCTGACGCGCCGCTTCGACTTCGCCTGGTACGGCAACGTGCCCGTGGGTGCCGACGGCTACACCGAGTTCCGCGCCATCACCGCCCCGCTGCTCGCCGCGCCGCCCGCGCAGGAGGCCGCCGGTGCGTGACCGCTTCCCGTTGCTGGTGCTGGGCAGCCTGCTCCTCGCGGGCGTGCTGGGGGCGTTCCTGGTGCGGGGCGCCCAGCGCGGCGGCTTCGCGGATCCGCTGTCCACCTTCCGCGCGGAACCGGACGGCGCGCGCGCCCTGTACCTGCTCGCGCAGGAGAGCGGCCTGCCGGTGACGCGCAACATGGCGGACCTGCGCCTGCTCTCCGGCAAGGGCGCGCTGGTGCTGCTCGCCGTGGAGGTCCAGGACTCGCACGAGGAGGATCCGGATCAGACCCGGCTCGCCTCGGATCCGGACGCGGGCGTCAATGACGAAGAGGCGCCGCACCAGGGCTTCAACGCCCTGCGCGCGCAGCAGCTGGACGACACCGAGGTGGAGCGCGTGCTGGCCCATGTCCGCGCCGGGGCCTCGCTCGTGTACGTGCCGTGGGGCTCGCGGGAGAACGCGCTCCTGGATGAGCTGGGCGTGAAGCTGGACAAGGCGGACGTGACGCTGCCCATGCGCACGCTGGTGCCTCCGCTGCCCACGCCGTACACGCTGGGCGTGGAGCGCGTGGAGGCGAAGGTCCAGGCCTATCTGCGGCTCCCGGAGGGCGCCATCACCGTGCTGGAGGATGAGCGCCTGGGCTTCCCCGTGGCGGCGGTGATTCCAGCGGGCCTGGGCCGGGTGCTGGTGGTGGGCGCCCCGGAGCTCGCGATGAACCCGGCGCTCACGCGGGCGGACAACGCGCAGTTCTGGCTGAGCGCGCTGGGCGCCATGGGCCCCGGCCCCTTCGCCTTCGACGAGTTCCACCACGGCTTCACCAACGAGCGCTCGCTCGTGGACTTCGCGCGCAGATACGGCCTGCACTTCGCCGTCGCGCAGCTGCTCCTGGGCGTGGTGCTGTGGGCGGGCGCGCTGAAGCGCTTCGGCCGGCCCCTGCCTCCGTCCGAGTCCATGCGCGTGGGCGCCACGGACGCCCTCTTCGCCATGAGCCGCCTGTACCGCGAGGGCCAGCACCACGGCTTCACGGCGGGGCTGATCTCCCGCGGCCTCACGCAGCAGCTGGCACCGCTCGCGGGCCTGCCTTCGCACTCCACCGCCGCCGCCGTCGCGGAAGGGCTGCGCACGCGCGGTCGCCAGGACCTGGCGAACGGGCTGCTCGACGTGGCCCACAAGGCGGAGCACGTCCAGAGGGACGCGGACCTGCAGGACCTCGCCACCTCCGCCGCGCTCGTGCGCGAGCGCATCCACCCCGCCGGCACCGGCCGGCACCGCCCCGGAACCTCATGAACGCCCCGCCCTTCTCCCCTCCTCCCTTCCCGGACAGCGGCAACGCCGTGCGGTCCGCGAACGCCATCCGCGAGGGCGTCCTCTCGGAGGTGCGCAAGGCCGTGGTCGGGCAGGACGAACCGCTGGAGCTGATGCTCTGCGGGCTCGTGGCCGGTGGGCACATCCTCCTGGAGGGCGTGCCCGGCGTGGCCAAGACGCTGATGGCCAAGGCGCTGTCGCGCAGCGTGGGCGCGGACTTCAAGCGCATCCAGTTCACGCCGGACCTGATGCCCGCGGACATCCTGGGCACCAGCGTCTTCGACCTGAAGTCGCAGGCCTTCGTGCTCGCGAGGGGGCCCATCTTCACGGACCTGCTGCTGGCGGACGAAATCAACCGCGCCCCGGCGAAGACGCAGTCCGCGCTGCTGGAGGCCATGCAGGAGCGCGCCGTGTCGCTGGAGGGCAAGAACCTCCAGCTGTCGCCCATGTTCACGGTGTTCGCCACGCAGAACCCGGTGGAATCGGAAGGCACGTACCCGCTGCCCGAGGCGCAGCTGGACCGCTTCCTGTTGAAGATCGACGTGGGCTACCCCGCGCCGGAGGAGGAGGACGCCATCCTCGAGTCCGTGCACCGGGGCTTCGACGCGGGCGACCTGGCGCGCGCGGGCGTGAACGCGGCGGTGACGAAGGACGACCTGCTCCAGGCGCGCGCGGCGCTCAACACCGTCAACGTGGAGCAGCCGGTCCTCGGTTACATCCGCAAGCTGGTGGCGGCGACGCGCAGCTCCCCCAACATCCGCCTGGGAGCCGGCCCTCGCGCGGGCGTGCACCTGCTGCTCGCGTCCAAGGCGCTGGCGGCGCTGCGGGGCCGCGACTTCGTCACCCCGGACGACGTGCGCTTCCTGGTGGGCCCGGTGCTGCGCCACCGGCTGCTCCTGTCGCCGGACGCGGAGCTGGACGGGGCCACGCCCGCGGACGTGCTGCGCGAGGTGGTCCAGGGCGTCGAGGTCCCCCGGTGATTCCCTCCGAGCGCCTGTGGGGGCTGCTCGCCCTGCTCGCGCTGCCCATGGCGCTGGCGGGCTTCTTTCCGGGCCTGGGCGGCGCGGTGCTGGCCTTGGACGCGCTGGCCGTGGCGCTGGCGGCGTTCGACTTCCTCCAGGCCCGCCGCGTGCGGCTGGAGGTGGAGCGCCTGCTGCCGGAGCGCCTCAACGTGGGCGTGGCCAATCGGGTCGAGCTGCGGCTGGTGCACCGGGGCGGCGGCACGGTGGAGGTGCGCGTGAAGGACGACGCGCCCGCCTCGTTCACCACCGAGCCCTCGGAGGCCACGCTGCGCCTCACGCCGGACAGCCAGACGCAGTGGGTGTACCGGGCCACGCCCTCGAAGCGAGGCAAGTTCAGCTTCGGCGCCATTCACGTGCGCGTGCGAGGCCCGCTGGGACTCGTCTCGCACGAGCGGGCCTTCCCCGCCGAGCGCAGCGTGTCGGTGTACCCGGACCTGCGAGGCGCGCGGAGGCTGCTGTTGTCGGGCGCGGCGCTGGACCTGGTGAACCTGGGCCTGCGGCAGCTGCGGCGCGACGGCCAGGGCAGCGAGTTCGCGCGCCTGCGCGACTACGCCCAGGGCGACAGCGTGCGAGACGTCGACTGGAAGGCCACCGCGCGCCGGGGCCGGCCGGTGACGCGGGTGCTGGAGTCGGAGCGTTCGCAGGCGTTGATCATCTGCGTGGACGCCGGGCGCTCCATGGCGGCGCAGGTGGACGGCCTCACCAAGTTGGATCACGCGGTGAACGCGGCGCTGTTCCTCGCCTTCGTGGCCATCCGCAACGGAGACCGCGTGGGACTGGCGCTCTTCGCTGACGGAGTGAAGGCCTACCTGCCGCCCGCGGCGGGCCGGGGCCAGTACCGCAAGCTGGTGGACACGCTCTACTCCGCGACGCCCAGCCTCACGTACGTGGACTACCTGGCGCTCTTCAAGGAGCTGAACGTGCGCCTCAACCGGCGCAGCCTGCTGTGCGTCTTCACGGACTTCCTCGACGAGGAGCAGGCCGGAACGCTGGTGGCCCCGCTGCACCGGCTGGCCCGCCGCCACGTCCCGCTGTGTCTGTCCGTGAAGGACACGGCGCTCCAGAAGCTCCTGCGCACGCCGCCTTCAGGCCCCGAGGAGGCCTTCCAGCACGCGGTGGCATCGGAGCTGCTCACGGACCGCGAAGTGCTCAAGGCCCGCGTGAGCAGGGGCGGCGTGCAGATGCTGGACGTGGCACCGGATGAGCTGAGCCTCGCGGCGGTGAACCGGTATCTCGACATCAAGGCGCGCGGCGTCCTGTAGGAGGCAGCATGTTCGGGACGGCGGACCTCTCTGCGGAGTTGGTAGGCGACAGCGAGACGCACGTCCTGCAACCACTCCTCGACCGCTGCGAGGACTATCACCAGCTCGTCTACGGCCGGCCCGCGCTACCGGATCAGGCCCGGAACATCCCGAGTGAACGGCCGCCAGGGCTCGCCCCTGGCCAGGCCCACCTCATCGCCCTCCGGGATGCGCAAGGCGGCCTCGCGGGGGTGCTCGAAGCGCTGCGTGACTTCCCGGCACAGGGTGAGTGGTACATCGGCCTGCTGCTCCTCGCCCCGGAGGCCCGGGGACAGGGCCGGGGCGAAGCCGTGCTCAGCGCCTACGAAGCCCACGTGCGAGCCCACGGCGGCCGGCTGCTGCGGCTGGCGGTGGTGGAGCACAACACGGCCGGACGCCGCTTCTGGGAGCGCGTGGGATTCCAGCCGGAACAGTGGGTGGGGCCCATCGAGCATGGGCTCAAGCGGAACCGGGTCCTGAAGATGACCAAGTCGCTCGACTAGACGCCCTCGCGAAGCCAGCCCACGAAGCGAGTATCCGGCACGTCGCCGCGCACGCGGTGCAAACCCCGCTTGAACAACGCATAGACGCGGAAGAAGCGCTCCAGTCCCGCGCGCTCGGAGGCCGTCATCGGGTGCGTCCCGCACACCACCTTCGGGTCGCCCTTCCCCGCGTCGATGAAGCCCAGCACGGCCACCACCGGCACACGCACGCGCTGGCCCTGGGACAGCCGCGGCCCCAGCACCACCGCGTCCAGCGGGTCCCCGTCATCCGACAGCAGACCCGGAATGGACCCGTAGTTGTACGGACACGGCAGCGGCGACACGAAGTCCACCGAACCATCCGCGCGCCGCTTCACCATGGAGAAGCGCGGGCATTCAATCAGCACCTCCGGCTCGCGCGGCAACGGAGGCACGGCCAGGTCCGGCCCGCTCATCCCTCACTCCGCCGGCCGCGCACCCAGTCCGACAGCAGGTACGCGTAGACACCCGTCCCCACCGTGAGCGCGAACGAAATCTTGAAGGCCACCGACAGCTTCGGCGGATGGATCTGCGACACCGTGCCTTCGATGAAGCCCGCCAGCACGAACAGCACCAGCGTGCCGAACAGCAGCTTCACCGCCGTCACCGCCTCCTTGCGCAGCGCCTGCCCGCGAGACAACCCACCCGGCGCCACCATGCCCCGCGCGATGACGAGCCCCGCCGCGCCCGCGATGCAGATGGCGGAAATCTCCGGGATGCCGTGCGGGAGAATCCACGCCCAGAACCACCCCGTCATCCCCTTCGCCGCGTACACCTGCGCGAGCGCCCCCAGGAACAGGCCGTTGGTGAACAGCATCACCGCCGTGCCCAGCCCCAGCGTGATGCCCAGCGCGAACGCCAGGAAGGCCACCTGGATGTTGTGCGTGAAGAGGAACGAGGAGAACTGCGCCTGTTCCTCCACGGACAGCCCCTTGCCCGCGGCCTCGTCCGCCGCGCGCTTCACCGGGTCCAGGTTCAGGTGCTGCTCCGGCACCAGGTAGTGCGCCGCGTCCGGATCCACCACCATGCCCACGTAGCCGAAGCCCGCGCCCGCCAGGAACAGCAGCACGGACGCCACGTACATGCGCCACTCGTGGTGCAGCAGCGCCGGGAAGCCCCGCGCGACGAACGCCCACACGTCCGCGAACCGGGGACGGCGGCCCGGGTACGTCAGCGCGTACGCACGGCCCACCAGGTCGTTGAGGTACGCGCTCACGTCCGCGGAGCCACTGCGCGCGCGCACCCACAACAGGTCGCTGGAGACGGCGCGGTACAGCTTCCCCAGCGAGCGGGCCTCGTCCAGGCTCAGCCTGCGCAGCCCCTCGCCCTCGGACTTGTCCAGCAGCGTCTCCAGCTGCTGCCAGCGCGGCCGCCGCGTCTCGATGAACTCCGCCATCTCCATGCGCCCACTCTAACCGAGCGCCGGAAACGGCGAGGCGCCGGCCGCCCTCCCCGCTTCAAGGGAGGACTCCGGCGCCCCGGTGCTTCAGGACCTCGGGAAGCGCTACTTGACCAGCTTCTCGAGCGGCTTCTTCTCGGAGGAGGCCTGGGCCTCGGTCCACTCGACGACGGGCGTCTGCCACGCCATGCCCGTCTCCTCCGGGTCCGAGTCCAGCTTCTCGAAGTCGAAGCCGTCACCGCCGAAGTACAGGTACTCCACCGTGGCCACGGTGTACTCCTTCTTCGGATCCAGCGGCTTGCCCTGGGCGTCCTTGAACTTGCCCTTGCCCGCCTGGGTGAAGCCGGCCACGAGCGCGTCCGGGTTCGCCAGCTGCTTGGCCAGGTCCTCGCCCTTGAGCTTCACGGTGAGCAGCGAGTTCTCGAACGGGAGCGCCGAGTACACGCTGCCCAGCGTCACGTCACCCTTCGGCAGGCCGTTGCGGATGCCGCCCTTGTTGAGGATGGCCGCGTCGGTGTTGAGCTGCGAGCGCACCGCGCCCGCCACCCACTTCGCCATCAGCGGCGAGTCCAGCGGGATGCCCGCCTGGGTGAAGCCGATCTTCCGGCCCAGTGCCTGATCCACCTTCGTCTGCCATTCGGCAATGCGCTTCGCCGTCTCCGCGTCCGGCGTGCCGCCCGACACCTGGACGACCTTCGTGTCCACGCCGGTCACCTTCTGGCCCGCGCCCTTCGCCGGGTCGAACTTGAACTGCGCGCGCAGGTACGACTCGAAGCCGCGGCCCAGCGACGCGTACGTGGTGTCACCTTCCGTCTTCACGGCCGGGGCGTCCGTGCCGCAGCGGCCGCCGGCCACCAGCGACACCTTCCAGTCCGCGTGCTTCGCCAGCACCGGCTGCAGGTCCGTGGGGCACTGGTCCGCCAGCACCACCACCACGTCCGCGCCCGCCTTGCGCGCCTCGGGGATGGCCGCGTTGAGCGCGTCCTCGTTGGGCGTGATCTCCAGGCCTTCCGCGCGGCCGGACATCGCCGTGCGCACCGTCTTCTGCGACGTCAGGCCCACCACCGCAATCTTCAGGCCCCGGCGTTCGTAGACCTGGAACGCGGGCATGGACAGGTCCTTGGCCAGCGACGCGTCCGTCACCTTCAGGTTCGCCGCCAGGAAGGGGAAGCCCCCGGCCGCGCGGTTCTTCAGGAAGGAATCCTTGGCGTACGACAGCTCGTGGTTGCCCAGCGCGGAGGCCGCATAGCCCATGTGCCCCATCACTTCGGCCGTCGGAGCACCCAGGAAGAAGGAGGAGATGGCCGGGCCCGTCCACAGGTCGCCCGTCGTCAGGGCGAGCGTGCCGGCATCCGGGCAGGTGGCCTGGCCGTCCTTCAGCGGACCCGCACAGTGCTTTTCATCATTCACCCAGCGGCCCATCAGCTCCGCGGCGCCGCCCTTGCCTTCAACGGGCAGGAGCTGGCCACGGGCGTTGCCGGTGACGAGCACCGTCACTTCATTGGGCACGGCGGGCTTCGCGGGCTCGGCGGCGGGAGGCGTGGCCGGAGCCGGCGGGGGAGTCTTCTCACAACCCGCGAGGGCTCCCAGGGCGAGGACCAGCGCGCCGGACGACAGCGTGAGCTGGCGGGTAGGACGACGGAAGGGACGCAGCGAGAGGAGGTTCGGGTTCACGGCCGGGCCTTTAGCACATCCCCGACGTGGTAGCGTGACGCAATGACGGGCATGAAAGGCAAGGATTCCGAGCCTTTAGGAGAGGAGAAGGACGGCAGGTCTCCCAGTGGCCAGGGAGCTTCCCGGGGCCGGAACTTCGCCTCCGAGCTGTGGGGCGAGGTCCGCGAAGGCGCCGAGCACTTCCAATCCAGGAAGGGTCACCTGCCCAAGGGCCGCGTCCGCCAGTTCTTCTACGGCATGACCCTGCCCTTCCACGTCGCCCGGGTCACCCTGGCGAACCCGGCGGTCCGCGCCACCTACGTGAAGGTGACCGCGATCCAGACGGCGTTCCTGCTGGCCATCGGCGCGGGCTGGGCCTTCCACGAGTACGACGGGCAGGAGCGCAGGAAGCGGCCGGAGACGGCTGAAACGCGTGCCGCGAAGGAGCGGGCGCAGGCCCGTATCGAGGCGCGGGCGAAGGAGCTGGAGGCCGCGCTGAAGGCCCGGAAGGGCCAGGGCGAGGAGAAGGAGGACGCGGCCGCCGTGAAGAATGCGCTGAGCGCGCTCATCCATGAGGCCGTCAACTCTGGCAAGCAGGGCGAGCTGCCTCCGGACGAAGCCGCCGCTGTCGCCGCGGAAGCGGCGGAACAGGCCGAGGAAGCGGTCCCGGACACGGAGGACGCCGAGGAAGAGTCGTTCACCGACTTCATCCAGACGGAGGTCGAGTCCGCCTTCCGGGACGCGGTCGACGTCTCGCAGGAGGAGGCCAGGGGCCTCCGCATCCAGAAGGAGCCCCAGAAGAAGGGCTTCAACATCGACGCGCCGGAGGTGCGCAACGGCATCCTCCTCCTGGGCAGCTGGGAGTTCTGGGCGCTCTTCTTCGGCTCGTTGAGCGCGGTGCAGTGGATCGTCGTCGCCCTGTCGCGCGACTACCACACGGTCATCTCACGCGAGGCCAGCCTCGCCACCGGCGTGCCCCCCGAGGACCCCGACATCGCCCCGCGCGTGCGCCTCAACGTCCCGTGGATGCGCGCCAAGCTCCAGCGCCGCATCAGGGCGTTCCTGCTGTTCGTGATGGGCTTCCCCGCGCTGGTGCTGCTGTGCATCCCCCTGTGCTGGTTCCCGAAGTCCTTCACCCTCCTCAGCAGCGCCTGGGGCTTCTGGTGGCTGATCGTCTTCACCGCCGCCAAGAGCGACCGCGCCTGGATGGCGCCCGTCACCCGTCCGCCCTGGTTCGTGCGCGCCTGGAGCCGGCTGCCCACGCATGGGGCCCTGCGCTGGATGATGACGGGGCTCGCGCGGCGCTCGGAGGCCGTCGCCGCGCCCATCGCCGCAGTGGAGCGTCAGCCGTGGGTCTTCGCGGGGCTCGCGCTCACGCGGTTCGTGGGCAGCATCCCGCCGTTCCGCTGCTTCACGCGGCCGTTCATCCCGGTGGCCTCGTCGCACCTCATCGGGCTGGACCCGATGCAGCCGCCCGCGCTCAAGAAGGGCGAGTCGCCGCCCGCGCACGACGCGGGGGACTGACTCACACGTCGGAGGGCGCGTTGCCTTCGGGGGGCAGGCCGCCAATGCCCTCCAGCGGAACATGGGGTTGCTGGGGCGCGCCCAGCTCCAGCCGCTGGCCCTCCTCGCGGCGGGCGGGCAGGTCGATGACGCTCTGGAGCTGCTGGCTCACGGAGCGGAAGAAGCCGGTGAGCAGCTCCGGCCGGTCCGCCAAGAGGTCCAGGAAGTCGCGCCGGTCGATGACGAGCACGCGCGTGTCCACCGCGGCCACCATGTCCGTGGGACGGGGCGCGCCGTCGAGCAGGCTCACTTCGCCGATGGCCTCCTTCGCCTGGAAGCGCAGCACGTGCTCGCCGTTGCGGAACGCGTCCACCGCGCCCTCGACGATGACGTAGAGCGCGTCGCCCGGGTCGCCCTGGCTGTAGAGCCGCTGGCCCGTCTTGAAGGATTGCTCGCGCGCCACCTCCGCGATGGCGGCGATGTCGTCCACGTCGCTCTGCGAGAAGACGCTCACGCCCTCCAGGGCGAACATCCGTTGGACGATGGTATCGCTCATGTCACCTTCCTGCGGGAGCACATCCAGGCCGTTCACCCGCGCCACGTGGCGGGCGCACGCGCGCAGCACCAGGTCCTCGCTCTGCACCAGCCCCGCCAGCCGCCGCCACAGCCGGCCCGGCGCTCCGGGCGGCAGCTCGCGGTGGTGGGCCTCCACCTGCTCCATCACCAGCTCGCGCTCCTCCTGCGCCACCAGGTTCTCCAGCAGCTCCAGCGCATAGGCGCGCCGGCGCGAGTCGGTGCCCACCAGGTGCTGGTGGATGCGGCGCATGGCCTGCGGCGGGTGCAACAGGCCCAGGAGGAAGAACGACAGCTCCAGCGCCTGATCCAACCGGTCCCCCACCGCGCGCGTCAGCAGCGACTGGGGCCCCAGCGCCGCCTGCACGTCGCGGAAGGCCCCCACCAGCTGGCGGTACGTGTCGCGGCGGCGGCCCAGCGCCTCGTGGATGCGGTCCACGTCCACCGGGTGGTCCGGCTGCTCTTCACGCAAACGCGACAGCTGCGCGCCAATGCGGAAGTGCAGCGCCGCGTCGTCGCGCACGTTGGAGAACAGGAGCGCGTTGAGCGCCGCGGAGGAACCGATGCCGCGCAGCACGCGGGGCAGCTGCATCCGCATGGCCAGCGGCGCGGCCTTGTTGTTGAGCTGCAGCTCCAGCAGCGGCGTCACCGCGTCGCCCAGCTGCACCAGCGACTCACGCGCGGAGGGACGCTCCTCGCGCCAGCCCAGGAACGGCAGCAGGCGCGGCGCCAGCTCCACGTAGCCGCCCTCCCCCACCGCCACCAGCGCCACGCGCCGCACGGAGAGGTCCATGTCCTCCAGGTAGAGCGACAGCTGCCCCGCGAAGCGAGGGTCCTTCAGCCGGCCCAACAGCCGCGCCACCTCGCGCCGCTCGGCCACCGGAGCGTGGTCCCCCTTCGACAGGAGCTCGCGCAGGGACTCCAGCGCCGCGGAGTTGCCCTGCGTGCGCATCAGCGCGCCAATGGCCGCGCAGCGCAGGCCCACGTCGGGGCTGGTGAGCAGCGGCGGCAACAGCCGCTCCGCGCGCTCCGGGGACAGCCGCGCCAGCGCCCACACGGCCTGATCACGAGGGCGCCGGGGCCCCTCCTCCACCAGCCGCTCCAGCATGGGCGCCAGCTCGCGCGCCTCCATGGACAGGGCCAGCGTCACGCCGCGCTCCTGCACGCGCTCGTGGGGGTGGGAGAGCAGCGACGCCAGGTGCTGCCGCAGGGGCGAGGCCTCCGCGTGCTCCAGCATGTCCACCGCGCGCAGCACGCGCTCCGGCGTGGGCGCGCCGAGCGCCTCCACCAGCAGCTTCTGCGCCTCGCCGCCCAGCTCCACCTCTTCCTCTTCGTGGGCGCCCACCTGCTCGCCCAGCGCCGTGAGGTACGCGGGCTTGAGCCGCACGAGCAACAGGCCCAGCGCGGCGCACAGCCCCACCACCGCCACCGCCATGGTGATGCCGTTGGCGCCCCGGCCCGCGCCGATGAGCAGCAGGCCCGCCAGCACCACGCCACCCTTGCGCAAGAGCCCTTCCACCGCGCTGCGAAGCCCCTCGCGCTGCTCGTCCGGCACCGCCGCGTAGAGCAGCTGGATGCCCACGGGCAGGATGGAGTAGCTCACCGCCGTCTCCACCAGCCGCAACAGATGCACCGGCCACAGCTGCCCGGTGGCCAGCGTGGCGCCCGCCAGCGGCGCGAGCACCAGGGGCACCAGTGCCAGGTACATGAGCAGGCCCATGCGCTTGAGCAGCCGCTGCGCGACGAGCAGCTGGAAGGCCACGCAGAACAGGCCAATCCACAGCTGCAGCGACCCGAACAGCGCCGCCAGCCCGTCCTCGCTCAGCGTGCCCTCCACGCGCAGGCGGAAGAGGTAGTCCACGAAGGACGACAGCACGGCGAACGCGATGCCCAGCGCCGCCAGCACCTGCGCGTACGGGCTCTCCCCCAGGTAGCTCCACGCCGGGAACCACGCCTGCAGGGAGCGCGTGCGCGACGGCTGTGCCGCTTCCCCCTTGTGCAGGTGGTGGAAGATGGCGCCCGCGGCCAGCAGGTTCACCGCGCCGCTCACCACCACCGCGGGCGTGCCCAGCCGCACCGCCAGGGCCTGCACCAAAAGGCCACCCGCGATGCCGCCGCCCATGCCGAAGCCGTTGAGCACCGTGAAGGCCCGGCGCGCCTCGCGCGCGTCGAACTCGGAGGCCATGCGGCCCCAGAAGCGGAACGACACGAACGTGCTGAAGCAGTCCGCGAAGAGGTAGAGTGCCCGCGCCGGCATGCGATGCCCCGCGGCTGTCTCGTATACACATCT
>NZ_RAWL01000201.1:0-15245 GCF_003668885.1 Corallococcus sp. AB049A
GTCCCTGACCCGCCGCTTCCTCCAACTGGGACTGCGCCGGCTGCGAACCGGTGTATCGGCACTGACGGCATCCCCTGAGACGTTGCTGAGCGCGCAGGCCGAAGCCTTGCTGATGGACGCGCTGGAGCAGCGGCTGACGCAGACCGCGACCCGGTCGCTGGTGCTGGAGCTCAACGTGGCCCGCCTGCGCGGCGAGCTGCAAGGCGCGACCCCCCAGGCGCGCTTCGAGGACTTCGCCCTGCGCCACTTCGAAGCCCCGGGCCGGCTCGCCGCGTTCCTGGAGGAATACCCGGTGCTGGCGCGGCTCCTGGTGACGTCCCTGGACCGGTGGATCCGCACGAGCCTGGAGCTGCTGACACACCTGGCGGAGGACCGCGAGGCCCTGGCAGCCCTGCTCGGTTCCGGAATGGATCCGGGGCCGCTCGTGGAGGCGCGCATCGGCGCGGGAGACCTGCATCGCGAGGGCCGCAGCGTGGCGCTGCTGACGTTCCGCTCCGGCCTGCGCGTCGTCTACAAGCCTCGGTCGCTGGAGGTCGAGGCTCGCTACCAGGACCTGCTGGAGCAGTTGGAGCGCTGGGGCCTGCGCCATCCCCACCGCCGGCTGAAGGTGCTGACGCGCGAGTCGCATGGCTGGGTGGAGCACGTCGACACCGGCGGATGCGACGACCGCGACGCCGTGGGGCGGTTCTACTGGCGGCAGGGCAGCCACCTGGCGCTGCTGTACCTGCTGCGCGGAGTGGACCTCCACTCCGGCAACCTCCTCGCGGCCGGGGAGTTCCCCGTCCTGGTGGACCTGGAGGGGCTCTTCCACCAGCTCCCCGCCCCACGCGCCGACGACACGGCGGCCTCGCGGGCCGCGCGCTTCCTGGAGCGGTCCGTGCTCAGCAGCGGCCTGCTGCCCATGCTCATGTTCGGCAAGGAGGGCCAGTCCGGAGTGGACCTGAGCGGCCTGGGCGGCGAGGCCGGCCAGCTCTTCCCCCACGCCGCGCCCACGCTGGAGGACCGCGCCCGGGACACCCTGCACGTCGTCCGCCGGCAGCCGGCCACCGCGGCGGCCCACAACCGCCCGCTGCTCCACGGACAGCCCGTGGACGCCACGGCGTTCGCGACGTGCATCGAAGAGGGCTTCCAGGAGACCTACGGGCTGCTGCTCCAGCATCGCGAGGAGGTGGCGCGCACGCTCGAGGGGTTCCGGGACGTGGAGGTGCGCCACATCGCCCGGGCGACGATGCGCTACGGCGTCCTCCTCCAGGAGAGCCTGCACCCGGACTTCCTGCGCGACGCGCTCGACCGGGACCAGCTGCTCGACAAGCTGTGGGCGGAGGTCCGCGTGCGCCCCGCGCTGGCGCGGCTGACGCCCTCCGAGCACGACGACCTCCGGCTGGGGGACGTGCCTGTCTTCAGCGCCCGGCCCGGCTCCCGCCATGTCTGGGACAGCCAGGGACGCTGCATCCCGGACCACCTGCCCCGCCCCGGCCTGGAGGGCTCACGCCAGCTGCTGGAGGCCCTGAGCCCCCAGGACTGCGCCGAACAGGTGGCGCTCATCCGCCAGTCCCTGGTGACGCTGGAGCGGGAGAACGTGGCACCCCGCGCGCAGGGACCGTCCGCCGGTGAAGCCCCGCCCTCTCCCGCCACGCCCGAGGCGTGCCTCGCTGGCGCGGTCCAGCTGGGTGAGCTGCTGGCGGCCAATGCCATCCATGGCGCCCATGACGCCGGCTGGATTGGCCTGGGCCTCCAGGACCTGGAGCGCCGCCGCTGGGGGCTCTCTCCCCTGCGCACGGACCTCTTCGACGGCGTGGCGGGCCTGGCGCTCTTCTTCGGCTACCTGGCGGCGGTGACGGGCCGCGAGGACTTCGCGACGCTGGCGCGCAGGGCGGCGGTGCCGGTGCGCGAGCAGTGGCGCGCGGCCGAGTCGCAAGACCCTCCCGGCGTGGGGGCGTTCTCCGGGCGCGCGTCGCACGTGTACGTGCTCAGCCACCTGGCCACGGCGCTGGGTGACCCGGCACTCCTGGACGAGGTCCACGCGGGCCTGGGTTCGCTGGAGGCAAGGATTGAATCAGACACGGCGCTGGACCTGATCGCCGGCGTCGCGGGAGCCGGGCTGGTGCTGACGCGGCTGCACCAGCAGACCGGCAGCACGGAAGCGCTCCGGCTGGCGCGCAAGTGCGGCGAGCGGATGCTCCAGACGGCGAGCGACTCCGAACAGAGGGGACGCGCCTGGGTGGTGCCGGCGGCCGGACGCGCACTCACGGGCCTGGCCCACGGCGCCGCGGGCTTCGTCTGGGCCCTGCTGGAATTGGCCACGCTCACCGGCGACGAGCGCTACCGGGAGGCCGCGCGACAGGGATTGGACTTCGAGCGGGCCCTGTTCGTCCCGGAGCGAGGCAACTGGAAGGATTTGCGCACGTCGAAGGACGGCGCGCCGATGGTCCCCGGCGGCTTCATGACCGCCTGGTGCAACGGGGCCGCGGGCGGTGTCCTGGCGCGGCTGCTGTCCCTGCGGCATCTGGACGACGCGCGGCTGCGTGATGAAGTTCGCGCCGGGCTCGACACCGTGCAGCGGGAGGGCTTCGGCGGCAGCCACTGCCTGTGCCACGGAGACGTGGGCAACCTGGAGGTGCTGCACCTGGCGGGAGAGGTGCTGGGCAACGAGACCTGGAAGGAGGCCGCGCGCTCGCGGGCCGCGCGGGTGCTGGCGCAGGGCCAGGACGGAGGCTGGCGCTGCGGCCTGCCCCGGTTCACCGAGGCGCCAGGGCTGATGCTGGGCCTGTCTGGGATTGGAATGGGGCTCCTGCGTCTGGCCGCGCCCGGCTTCGTGCCGTCCGTGCTGGCATTGCAGCCGCCCCGGGTGGTGTAGGCTCGCGCCTCGCCGCACTCCTTCTGGACGGTCCTCCTTGGAAATGATCCTTGCTCCCGCCCGGCGCATCGACCTGGGCAAGCGCGCCGGTGTCACGGGCGGGTTGTTGGGCGTGCTCTGCGTGATGGCGGAGTTCTGCTTCCTGTTCCCCCACGTGCTCGTGTCCAACGACGGCCGGGCCTTCTACGTGGAGCACCTGGAGGTCTTCCGGGGCATCCTCCAGGTGTCCATCGTCACCACCTTCCTGCTGGGCACCTTCAGCGTGATGACGCTGCGCTCCAAGGCGCACGGCGGCATCGCCATGGTGCTGGCGATGGTGGCGCTGCTCCTGGGCGGCAGCGAGGCGGAGCCCCTGACGCATACGCCGCGAGCGATGAGCGCGGGGCTGGACTTCTTCGCGTTGGACCTGCTGGTGCTCGGGCTGGTGTTCATCCCCATGGAGCGGCTGTGGGGACTGCACGAGCAGAAGATCTTCCGCACCGGCTGGCAGACCGACCTCAAGCACTTCTTCGTCAGCCACGTGGGCGTCCAGCTCATCTCCTTCGCGGTGCTCATCCCCGTGCAGGTGTTCCTGTCCTGGGCCGTGAAGCTGGAGTTCCAGGCGCACGTGGCCGCGCAGCCCATCTGGCTCCAGTTCTTCGAAATCCTGCTGGTCATCGACCTGGTGAGCTACTGGGTGCACCGGGCGTTCCACACCTTCGGGTGGATGTGGAACTTCCACGCCATCCACCACTCGCCGCTGCAGATGGACTGGCTGGCCAGCTCGCGCAGCCACCTGGTGGACACCCTGGTCAACCGCTTCGCGGGCTTCGTGCCGGTGTTCCTGCTGGGCTTCCACCCCTCCGCCATCTACGGCTACCTCGTCTTCGTGTCCTTCCACGCGGTGTACATCCACGCCAACGTCAACCACCGCTGGCCGTACCTGCGCTGGATCTTCGCGACGCCGGAGTTCCACCACTGGCACCACACGTCCGATGACGAAGGCATCGACAAGAACTTCGCCGTCTTCCTGTCGTTCATCGACGTCATCTTCGGCACCGCGTACATGCCGGCCCACTGGCCATCGAAGTACGGGACCACGAAGTTCCAGCCACCGGAGACCTACCTGGGCCAGCTGGCGTACCCGTTCCAGCGCCATCAGCAGACGCCCTACGGGTAGCTCCGTTTGAACCCTGTCTACATGAAATCCGTGGGGACCTGAAGTTCTGAATATATCAGGCGAATGCCAGACACAGCGGCGTCCGCCATCGTTACAGTCGCGCTCTCTTTGACGAGGGAGGTGCGGCGATGACTGCTTACGCGCTGGGTTTCCACGAGGTCGATCGGACCCGAATCGCGGAGGTCGGAGGGAAGGGCGCGAGCCTGGGGGAGCTCTCCAAGCTGGAAGGAATCCGCGTCCCGGAGGGCTTCTGCGTTTCCACCGCGGCCTTCAAGCGGGTCCTGGGCGAAGCGCCTGGGCTCGACCGCTTGTCACGGCTGAAGGCGGAGGACCGGGAGGGCATCCGGGAGCTCAGCGCGGAGCTCCGTGCGCACATCGAAGGGCTCGCCATCCCTGACGACCTCCAGCAGGCCATCACCCGATTCCATTCCAGGCTGGGCGAACACGCGGCCTACGCCGTCAGGTCCAGCGCGACAGCGGAGGACCTTCCGACGGCGTCGTTCGCGGGCCAGCAGGACTCGTACCTGAACGTCATCGGGACACCGGCGCTCCTGACGCACGTCAGCCGGTGCTGGGCGTCACTCTTCACCGAGCGGGCCGTCGCCTACCGGATCCAACACGGCTTCGACCATCGCAAGGTGCACATGGCGGTGGTGGTGCAGAAGATGGTCAACCCGCACGCGGCCGGAACCCTGTTCACGGCCGATCCCGTGACCTCGAACCGGAAGGTGTCCTCCATCGAGGCCATCTTCGGGCTCGGGGAGGCCCTGGTCTCCGGCGTGGTGAACGCGGATGGCTACCAGGTGCGAGACGGACGGATCACCCGGTCCGCGCCCACGCAGCAGGACCGCCCGGTGCTGACGGAGGAGCAGGTCCTGCGGCTCGAGCGCCTGGGCAGACAGATTGAAGCGCACTTCGGGTCTCCCCAGGACATCGAATGGTGCCTGCTCGACGACGCGTTCTTCTTCGTCCAGAGCCGGCCCATCACGACCCTGTATCCCGTGCCGGACGCGGGTGACGGAGGCAACCACGTCTTCGTCTCCGTCGGACATCAACAGATGATGACCGACCCCATGAAGCCCCTGGGGCTGTCCCTGTGGCAGATGCGCGCGGCCCGTCCCATGTACGCGGCGGGTGGGCGGCTGTTCATCGATTGCACGAAGGAGCTGGCGTCACCGGCGAGCCGGGCGGGCGTCCTGGAGGCCTTGGGCCGCAATGATCCGCTCATCAAGGACGCCCTCCTGAGCATCATTGACCGGGGTGATTTCATCCCACCGCCGCCCGCCCCGGTCCCCGAGCAAGGCAAGCCGGCGATGACGGCCTGGGGCCCGCCTCCGCCTGTCGACGACGATCCAGCCATCGTCACGGAGCTGATCGCGCAAAGCCAGGCGTCGGTCGAAGCGCTGAAGCAGGCCATCCAGACAAAGTCCGGGGTGGAGCTGCTGGATTTCATCGTGGAAGACTTCCAGCAGTCGCGGAAAAGCCTGTTCGAGCCACGGGGCTTCGGCGCGCTCATGGCAGGCATCAACGCCGTGACCTGGCTCAACGACAAGATGTGGGAGTGGCTGGGCGAGAAGAACGCAGCGGACACGCTCTCGCAGTCCGTACCGAACAACATCACCTCGGAGATGGGGCTGGCGCTCCTGGAGGTCGCGGACGCCATCCGGCCGCATCCGGAGGTGATTGCGTACCTGCGAACCGCCAGGGACGAAGGCTTCCTGGAGGGCCTGCTGCGGGTGGAGGGCGGACGGGCGGCCCATGACGCCCTCTCCGCGTATCTCGGCCGGTTCGGCATCCGGTGCGCGGGCGAAATCGATGTGACGCGGACGCGCTGGAGCGAAAGCCCCACGACCCTCGTCCCGTTGATCCTCAGCAACATCCAGACCTTCGCGCCCGGCGCCAGCAGCCAGAAGTTCGAACAGGGGCGGCAGGCGGCCTTGAAGAAGGAACAGGAACTCCTGGCGCGGTTGAAGTCGCTGCCGGAGGGAGAGCAGAAAGCAGACGAAACCCAGCGGATGATCCGCCGGCTCCGGAACTTCATTGGCTACCGCGAGTACCCGAAGTACGGCATCGTCGCCCGGCACTTCGTCTACAGGCAGGCCTTGCTGAAGGAGGCCGAGCGGCTGGTGCAGGCCGGCGTGTTCCAGGAAAAGGAAGACATCTACTCCCTCTTCTTCGAGGAGCTTCGCGAGATCGTGCGCACGAACCAGTTGGATCGCCAGCTCATCCGCCAGCGCCAGGACGAGCACGAGCGCTTCCAGAAGCTGATGCCCCCGCGAGTCATCACCTCCGAGGGCGAAATCGTCGAGGGTGCGTACAAGCGGACCGACCTTCCCGCCGGAGCCCTGGTCGGCCTGGCGGTCTCCTCGGGCGTGGTGGAGGGACGGGCCCGCGTCATCCTGGACATGGCTGACGCGAATCCAGCCCCGGGAGACATCCTGGTCACCCGCTTCACGGACCCCAGCTGGACCCCCTTGTTCGTGTCCATCCAGGGCCTGGTGACCGAAGTGGGAGGCCTGATGACCCACGGCGCGGTGATTGCCCGGGAGTACGGCCTGCCGGCGGTCGTCGGCGTGGAGCAGGCGACCCGGCGGATCCGGGACGGGCAGCGCATCCGCGTGCACGGGACAGAAGGCTACGTGGAGCTCCTGTCCTGACGGGCTGTCGCGCTCCGCCTACTTCGCGTACTCCCGCCACCGGGCCTGGCTGACGTAGTCCGAGAGCAGGTAGGTCTTCCGCATGAGCGGGATGTACTGACCAAACAGGCTCCAGTAGGTCTCCGTGTCGTTGAAGACCTCCTGGGCCTTCTGCTCCAGCTCCTGGGGGACGAACCACGCGGCGGTGCCCGGAGGGATGAGCACCTCACCGCTCTGGTACCGATCCAGCGAGCCTGAGTTGTACTTCAGGTTCGAGCGCAGGAAGACGATCTCGCAGGTCTTGCTCTCGCTCAGGGCGCGCGTGAGGTCCGCGAGGATGCGGTAGACGACGGTGTTGGGCATCTCTCCACTGAACCTGGTGAAGTCAGCCACCACCACCACCGGCTCGTCGCTCTTCAGTGGCAGCGACCCCAGGTACTGACGGAGTTTGTCCGCAATCAATGTCCCCACCTCCTGCATCTGCTTGCCCAACAGCTTGCTGTGGAGGCTTTCAGAGAGATTGACCCACACCGCCCTGCGTCCCTCCGAGGGCTTGGAGGGGTTGAAGAGGAACGCAGAGTCCTGGACGTCGTTCTCCCTGGGCTCGTTGCCAGGAATATAGAACTCGAAGTAGGGCTTGAACGGGTTGAGCTCCGACTTGGCGAAGTTCTCCTTGAGGTGAGGACACTTCTTCTCCAGCAGGTGTTCCTGGAGGCCCAGGGCCGCGGCGGTCCCGGTGGGGAAGAACACCCTCGTGAAGGTGGGCGCCTCGCCCAGGTGGATGTCCTCGGTCAGGTTGGGCGTGGGGGCCACAGCCGGCGTGAGGCGGCGCTGTCTCACGAGCTCGATCAGATCGGCGATGGGGACGAAGGCAGCGCCCAGCAACATGAACTCCCACAGCGTGGATTCGAGGATCCAGACCTTGTCGAAGAGCTCGGTCACCTTCATGCCGTCCTCCGACAGCAGGCCCGAACCTTGTTGCAACACGAACGCGAGCTTTTCGCCCCGCTTCGCGATCTTCTCGGCGATCCGGCTGAAGAAAGGGCGGACGGAGCCATCCTGATGCTGCGCCCGCTCCACGACGGCGAGGGCGATCTCCTGGAGCACTTGAATCCACGCGAGGCTCAGCTCCAGGCCCGGCGGGAGTGGACCGCCCGTCTGCGAAGCGCCGAACCGCGATTTCAGATACTGCAGGTGCTTGGGCCGGGCGCCGCCGTAGTTCTTGTAGACGGACTTCCCCTCCTGGTGCGAGTAGGAGTGCTCCAGCCGCTTGGAGACCTCTTCCAGGTAGTCCGGGTTCAACGAATAGGCGCCCAGGGAGACCCGGGTGCCCGCATGTTCGCCGCCGCCAAAGCCTTCGGACCAGTGACCGAAGCTGGGCTCCGCGAAGCCGAAGGAGCCGAGCTCCTCATAGTGGCTTGCGAAATCCTTGCGCTCGGTGGCGGAGGCCAGGAACGAAGCCGTGAACCGGCTGGGAGGGTGATAGCGGGCGCTGTCTTTTGGGAGAGCGCTCGTGCTGTATTTGATTTCTCCCGGGACTGTATCCAGCACCGTCGGCGCGAGAATCGAGAGGCCCTTCGACAGCAGCGGCGACAGGAGGAAGGCCACGTAGGGAGGGAGGGCATCCACGAAGGGACGCATGTACTCCCCTTCTCCGTTCGCACTGCGCGGCAGGGAGGTCGACTTCCTCAACCTTCCGCCCTGGGCGGTCCTGTAGTTCACCAGGCACAGGTTGACGATGAATTGCAGTCCGTCGCTGGCGGTGAGGGATGCGAGCGTGTCGTAGACCTCCGCCAGCTTCTCTCGCAGCTTCAGGGGATCCAGCTCGTGATGGGCGTACAGATTTCCGAGATACTTGAGAGCGGACTCCTTTGCCTTGCTCAGCGTCTCAATTTTTTTACCCAGCGGAAGAAAAGCACTCGGGTCTGAGTCGTACTCCGCATCCTGGGTTTCATAAGCCTTTAAGGCTTCTTCATGCTGCTCCTCGGCGGTGGAGCCCAGGGTCAACCAGGCATGGAGCAGCAATCTGACGAGCTCCCTGTCGCCCGTCTTCGTCTTCCCGTCCACGCCCTTCTTGAGCCAGGCCGGAGCATCCAGCGCGCCGGGAGAGGTTTCGTGAGTCGTACACTTGCCGAATTTGCAGAAGACACAGCCCATGACGGTTCCTCGAAGGTGTGCCCCAGTCTAGGAGCCTGCTCTTCCGGGATCGAGTGAAACCCGGGAAGACCGGTCCACGCGCAGAGCCGCACAGGGGACACCTGACGAAGCAAGCGCAAGAGAAAGGCCTGGCAACCCGCATTGGATTGCCAGGCCCCTAGCTGCCTTCGTGGCTAATTGCAGACGCCGTCGCGGTCCGCGCAGTAGGCGAAGCAGGACGACATATAGACACCCATGATGCTGGTGCCGTCGCAGCAGTAGCACATGACCCAGGAAGCGTTCTTTTCAGCCGCATCGGCGGAGGGACCGCACGTCGCCTCGCACTGAGCAACGGAACCGGTACACGTGGTGCCGTTCGCGCATGCAGCGACCACCTCTTCGTCGGACGTGCCACCACACCCCGCCAACAGCCCCACTGCCATCAAGCCCGCGATGATTGCCCTACGCATGTGTATGTCTCCCGGTTGAGTGCTGCCCGGCCACGATAGGCCAGGGTGTCTCCCCTCTGGGAATCCGGGTCGTGAGCACCTCATGCACTGACGGCGTGCGAGGCATGTCACGGCTCGACGATGAACGTGGTGGAGTCCACTCCGGTATTGCCGGTGACGGGGTCGTACGCACTCACAGTGACTTCGTATGCACCCGGCTGCTGGACGGAGAGCTCTGCCTCGAAGGTGCTCGTCTTGCCGGCGTACTTCAGGGGGAGCTGGGTGAGCGGCTTTCCATTGTGCTTCACCGTGGCCTGCAGCTCATACCGGCTGGAGTCCCAGAGCCCCTTGGGCTCCGTCGGACAGCCACACATGAGGGTGAGATTGGCGCGAAGAGGCAGGGTGAGCTTCTTGTCCTTCGTGAGCTTGACGAACTCGTGAGCGGATGGCGCCAGCACATCCACCGCGAAGCCAGGAAGCTCCAGGATGAGGCCGTCGCCCTCGATGTGTTTGCCGGGCAGCAGCCAGAGCTGGGTCGTGCTGGTCGCGAGCGCCTGCCGCTGCGCAAGAGGCCCGGACACCTCCACCGTCACCAGCCGCGGCTCGGCGATGTCCAGGGTGGCCGTGAACTTCGCGGAAGCCTCATCCGCGAGCGCCGCGCCCCGCGCCTGTGGCTGCTTCATCAGCGTCTGGGTGTTCCCAGTCGAGCCGGCGGTGACGCCGCTGGTCAGCACCTGGCCGGTCTGCCCATCCCGGAGCACCACCCGGACGCCCCCCATGGACGTCCCGATGAACTTGCCGTCCCGTGCGCGGGCCCTCACGACCAGCCGTGTCTCCGCCGCGAGCGCGGTCGAGGAGAACAACACCAGACTCCAGAGAATGAGGCTTCGCATGACTCGCTCCGTCTTGAGGAAAGGGCTCAAGCGAAGCCATGTACCACGCCCAAGAAAAAGCCTGGCAACCCGTACTGGATTGCCAGGCCATCTCACTGTGAAGGCGGCGGGATTCGAACCCGCATCAAGCCTCGTTGAGGCTCAGGGCGAGCGGACCCAGCTCGCCGTGAAGCTCCCGGAGACTTCCGAGAAGGAATTGGACCCCGTCATCGTGATGGTCGTAGAAGTCGGCAGCGGATATGGCGGAGGACTTGCGCAGACTCCCCTCCCGCGGTGAATGCGCGTCCCAGTGTAGGTCCCGGGAGTGGAGCCAGGGGCCAGTCCCGAGAACACCTCATCCCCCTCCAGCCAGCAGCCGTCTCCGTTGTTCGACATGAATGCGGAGCCACTGGTGTTGATGGTGAAGCAGCCAGGCCAGGTCGCGTGGCACCACTTCCCCACCAACGGATCCGTCGAGGAGAGGACGGCCGCCTTCTGGGCCGACAGCTCCGCCTGCTCATCCATGGCGCCGCCACAGGCCGTGAGGCAGAGACCCGAGAGGGCCGCGAAGACGAATTGCCTAATCATTGAATGTCATTCCTTGGAAGATGGCTCCGAGACGATTGCCATTCTTCAAGACCCTCCAATAAATGGCAAGCAACATTCAAGGACATTCGGACTCAACATGGCGGCTGCGCTCTGGGCGCCCAAGTGGCTCTGGCGTTGGTCGAGGAGTTCGAGGCGGGTGAGCGCCTACCGTTGGGCCTGTGAGTCAGTGGTACTGAGGGCCGGGAGCACGTCGAGAAGGAAGTAGGCCTCGCCGATGCCGGGCAGTATCCGGACGACGAAGCCGCGTCTTTCGAGGACTCGCCGTAGCTTGAGGTTGGGGCGAGCGCACCTCACCGCATGGACGACCCATTCGATGCTGCCGACGCCCCTTGCTCTGGCGAGCCGGCGCACCAGGTTCCAGAAGGTGGGGAGGACACCTTCCCCTCCACTCTCGATGTGAGCCAGCTCCACAATGAGCGTGTCGGACTGAAGCCGGAAGCAGCCGAGCAGCTCCGCGGACCCGATGCGGATGACAACGGGCTCGCCCGTCAGCGCGAAGGATGAAAGCTCCTGATCCGCCATGCGGAGCACCTCCGCGGCTGTGTAGCCCTCAATGAGAATGGGTCGTGTGCCGTCAGTCATACCTGTTCGTCCCTGGCCCCCTCTCCAAGAGGAGCCCGTGCGTCTCGTCCGCGTGCACCCTGGGCGAGCAGAAGCCCTGCATCGGCCGTCTACGGCACAGGCCTGGGGGCCGGCTTCACGTCGGTATTCTGGCCAGAGACGATGCGCCACTGCTTCTGGGTGCGCTTCAGCACATACCTCATCTGCGTACGCAGCAGCCCCTCCTCGGTGTTCTGCACGCCCGGGGGGAGGCCCGTGTGGCCGGTGACCTCGTGCATCGTGTCCACCACGGCGATGTCATCGCTGGGGAAGTGGATCTTTCGCACGGTGACCTCGGCGTGGCTGGTCTTGAAGATGCTCGCGAAGATGGCGGCGTGGCGCGTCTCGATTTCCGAGCGGCCCTGGAACACCGTGCCGACGATGTTGATGAACTCAGCGTCGTCCGTGAAGTCCCGTGTCCATGCCGTCGCGTCGTGGACGTTCCATGCCTCGGTCTGCGCCTTCACCAACTGGCGGAGGTGCTGCTCGTCCTGGGCGTGATCCGGGGCCGTGCACGCCGTGGACACCAACACCAGACTCAGCGCCGCGAAGACTGCGAAAGAAGAAGAGCGGGTCATGGCCGCACTCTGCCATAAGGGACGCGGGTGGGAGGACCCCGATAGCCGTGCACGGCTGTATCCACCTTCACGGCTCCAGACGTTCACGAAGCTCACGAGGGCTCTCTCCCAAAGAAAAAGCCTGGCAACCCGTACTGGATTGCCAGGCTCTTCCACTGTGGAGGCAGAGGGAATCGAACCCTCGCCCGAAAGGCGCGGTTCAAACTTCAACTGTAGGACCGGGCTTCCGGGCGATACCCCATGCCATCCCGCGCCGAAGCTGCTGCGGAGGCAGCGCTTTCGAATGCTTGCACCTTGACGTCAACGAAGCTCGCCATGCCCTCAGTCCGGGGGGGCAAGATTGCCCAACCAACTGAACCTGAACGACAATCGCAGCGGAAGGACCCATTGCGAGGGGGGAAGAACATGCATGAGCGCGTCCGGCGTGGCGATCTTCCTGTTCGGGATGAGCGGAAGGCGGTCGACGGCTTCTTTCGGCGCCGCACGTTCTCCACCGCTTCATCGAAAGCACCGGAGGAACAGGCGCCACCGTCAAGCCTCCCCTCGGGCTTCGATTTCAGCCGCATCCCCCTGTTTCCTCCTGCCGCTACGCCTCGGGCTTCAGCAGGAGCCGGCGTGCCCCTGTCCGCTCCGGTGCGTGCCTACTTCGAGGAGCGCCTGGGCAGCGACTTCTCCAGGGTCCGCATTCACACCGGCCCTGACGCTCACTTCACCGCTCGTGCCCTCCATGCCAGGGCTTTTACATCCGGATACGACATTGTCTTCGGTGAAGGCCGGTATGCCCCCAACACAACCTCCGGGCGCCATCTTCTCGCGCACGAGCTCACCCATGTCGTGCAGCAACAAGGTCGTGCGCCCTCGACAGAACGCACCCGCTTGAGCCCCAGTGGAGCTCCGGCGGAGCAGGAGGCGAACCAGGTCGTCAGGGCCTTGGCGCATGGAAGTGTCGCGCCAGACATCCGCGTTGCTGCTTCGGAGGGCCTCTACGCGCAGGATGTGCATGACGCGGAGATGGCGGATGCGGGGGTCTTTGACGCTGGAGAGTCGCTTCCTGGAGGCGTTCCCCCCACGGCGGAGGAATTGTCCGAGACGCGTCAACGGAACGCGCCCGTCGCCGAGCTACGAGATGACGAGCTGGGTCCTGCCCTGGAGAGCGCGCAACAGGCCGGAGACACTCGGCGATACGCCGAGTTGCTCGCCCAGATTCGGGACCGAGACTCCGACTACAGCTTTGGCATAGGCCTGCCATTCGCCATTCCCCGAGGAGTTGGCGGAAATGCCCTGGTCACTCCCGAGGTGGCGGTGGCCATCCTGGAGAACGTCACCCGTGGCCAGCCTCCATTCCGACCGGAGCTGGGCGTGGGCGGCTGCTCATGGTTCGTGACGGAGGGCAGTCCACATACCGGCGTGGGCTCGGCGAACTCCATCCCTGTCCAGGCAGAACTCGTCAATACCGAGGGGGCCATTCGCTTCGAGCAGGCACAGCTTGATCTGATCTTCGCCGAGGAAGAAGCGCGTGCGCGTCCGGAGGTCGAGGCACAAGTCCGCGAGCGCTTCCGGGTTCGCACAGGACGTGACGCTCCCCCCCAGCTCAGCAAGACGCTCGCCGAGCGTGTCGCCCGCCAGCTTCGTGGGCTGGCCGAGCGCAGCATGTGGGAACGGGTTGCCGCGCAAGTGCGAGCCTCCAAGTCCGGCGTTGGTGAGGTCAGCCTCGTGGAGGGAGGCCGCTTCTCAGCCAATCCAGGCCGATTCACGGTCATTGCCCAGGCAGCGAAGATTCGACTCCGTGATGGGTTGAAGCCCCTGCTGAAGGCCCTCCGTGCCTCGGCTCAGGCAACAGTCGTTCCAGCCCTGGAGCAGTCAGCCGAGGAACTGGCACGCAGCCTGCGTCTGGCGGGCCGCGTCCGGCAGGTGTTCCGCGTTGGAGGAAGGATTCTCATCGTCGTCGCAATCGCAGTCGATGTTTTGGAGCTCATCATCGCGGAGGATCACCTTGAAGCGGCCCTCGTCAGCCTCTCAGGCTGGGCTGGTGCCGCCGCCGCGTCAGCGGCCTTCTCCGCGTTCTGGACACCCGCGGACGTCGCCGGGCCCTGGGCATGGGCCGGGCATGGAGTGGGCATGCTCGTGAGCGGCGGCATCGGTTACTGGGTCGGATCCTCCACCACCCGCTACATCTACCGCCTCGTGGTCCACCACCGCGGGCAGATCCAAGGGTGATGGGTTGAGAACCCCCGACGTCGCACGACGATTGATGTCCCTTGCGGGTCCGCGTGGCCCACAGGGAACGGATGACGTGTTGAGCAGGCTGCGAGACGAGTTGCTGGAGGGCGAGCCGCGGACCGCCGCCTCCGCCATCCTGGATGCGGTGGAGGCTCGCCCCGAGCTGCCAGTGAACCTCTCTCGTGAGGACTTCGAGGGCACCGCGGCTGACCTCTTGGTGGAGTTGGGAGAGAACCCCGGCGTCGTCGACCACCTCTGCCAGCAATTCGCACGGCCCAGGCTCTGGGGCGTGCTCCTGGATGCGCTGGCGCTGCTGGGGGATCCGGCGGCGGCACACGCTGTTGCCGCGCTCGCGAAGTCCCAGCTTCGACACCCCACCCTGGAGGTGCCGGAGCTGATCAAGCTGGTCTCCACGCTGGGTTGCGTGGGAGGCCCGGAGTCACGTGAGGCGCTTGACGCATTCCGGGCACGGGGGGATTGGAGTCCCGATGTTGCCCGGGAACTGGAGATCGCTCACGAAGCCCTGGGAAAGCCCAGGTGACCACCCGCACCAAAGAAAAAGCCTGGCAACCCGTACTGGATTGCCAGGCTCTTTCACTGTGGAGGCGGAGGGAATCGAACCCTCGTCCGAAAGCCGTCGGCTCTTCGACCCTACGTGCGTAGTCCGCGGTTTGCTACGTCACCAGGGCTCCCACGGACGGGATCCCTGATGCCGGTCCTGGAAAGATCTCGCCGCCTCGGGCCCAGGCACCCTTGGCAGCCAGTCCGCATTATGACGGCCCATCCCTACCCCACGGACCGAGAGCAGGGGGACCGCGCACTAGAGACTGCTAGTTAGGCAGCCAGCGCGAGCTCAACGTTGTCGTTGGCTTTTGTGTTGTTGTCGGCAGTTTTACGAGCACCCAACAAGCTCGGCACGCGTCTCGAACGTCATTGCCCCCGTCGAAGCCAGGTCGCCCCCGGTTCGATGTACGTCATGCGGCCCCATCTGCTCCGCACTCGACCTACATTAACCGTTGAACGCCCTCCGTCAATCCCCCAGTCAGGCCCCTTCCGCCCGGAGTCCCCCCATGCAGGCGTACGAGCTCCAGCACCCCACCGGCGCCTCCAGCTGGTCCCTCGTGGAGAG
>NZ_RAWL01000202.1:0-15217 GCF_003668885.1 Corallococcus sp. AB049A
GAGGTCATCCGCGCCGGCACCAACGAGGTCTACCTCTACCTCCAGGTGGGCCGGGACAATGATCCGCGCGGCGCCGGCGTGGGCTCGCTCTTCATCCAGGAAATCCAATACGACCCCGACACGGGCCGCACCCCCGCGGGCATGGTCCCCCTGGTCTCCGACGACTTCATCGTGGGCACCTGAGCCGGCCCGCTGTTCGTGGGGTGTCCCCCACAGTCTCAATGGGGTGTCCCCCCCACACCCATCCTGTAGCAGTCCCTTCCAGACGCATAACCCCTTGAAGTTCCTGACCCTGAAACTCCTACAGACGCGGGATCGCCTCTTGCTAGAGCGGGGGTTGTGAAAGGAGTCACCATGACTATCGGTCGCATTGCCCCCCTGTTGGCGCTGGGAGCCTTCCTGGTGCTGAGTCCCCGCACCGTGCAGGCCCAGGAGCAGAACCCGGACAACCCGGAGTGCCTCGGAGATGAGTGCGGTCGTCCCAAGGAGGAGGGCGGCGGCTGCGGTTGTGGCTGTGGCTGTTCCATCTGGGTGGCGTACACGGACGACGGCAAGACGCTGTCGTACACGGACGACGCGGACGGCGACGGCAAGGCGGACGACAAGGACAACTGCCCGTTCACGTCCAACCGCGACCAGGACGACTCGCCGGACGGCGACGGCGTCGGCTCCGCCTGTGACAACTGCCCGGGCGTGTCCAACGCCACGCAGCTGGACGGTGACGGTGACGGCATTGGCGACGCGTGCGACCCGGACGACGACAACGACGGCAAGCTGGACGGCGAGGACAACTGCCCCACCATCCCCAACGCCAACCAGGCGGACAACGACAAGGATGGCATTGGCGACGTCTGTGACGACGACGACGACAACGACGGCAAGAAGGACGGCGAGGACAACTGCCCGCTCATCGCCAATGAGAACCAGCAGCTGCCGGCGGACGTGAGCCTGTGCCGCGTGGACGCGGACGGCGACAACATCTCCGACAACCTGGACAACTGCCCCGGCCTGTCCAACCCGGACCAGAAGGACGCGGACGCGGACGGCATTGGCAACGCGTGCGACCCGGACACGGACAACGACTCCGTGCTCAACGCCCAGGACAACTGCCCGCTGGTGGCCAACCGCGACCAGGCGGATGACGACGGCGACGGCCTGGGTGACGCGTGCGACACGCGCTACTGCGTCGTCCTCAACAAGGACAACCCCAACGACTGCCTGGATCCGAAGTCGCCCTTCAGCGTGGGCACCGGCGGCGTGCTGAGCGTGGAGAAGACGGGCATGGCGGTGCGCCCGCCCCTGTTCGCCAACCGCAACGGCGCGGCCATCGAGTACACGTGGACGGTGGTGAAGCGTCCCTCCGGCTCCAACGCGGTGGTGGAGAACCCCAAGGGCGCCGTCACCTACAGCCGCCACTGGGAATACCAGTACGTGGACGGCAGCGTGCCCAACTTCAACCCGGACAAGGAAGGCGAGTACGAGCTGCAGGTGTCCACGCGCCTGGCCTTCGCGGACCGCGTGTTCCCCGACCAGCGCACCTCCGTGTCCAGCCTGTTCGTGAAGGTGGGCAAGCAGGACGCCGACGGCGGCGGCTGCACCTCGCTGCCCGCCGGTGGTAGCGCCGCGGCCCTGGGCGCTGGCGTGCTCGGCCTGCTGCTGCGCCGCCGCAAGAAGGCGTAAGAAAGAGATGTCCCCCATGCCAGGAGGTCCGCATCGCATGCGCCGTCAGTTCGTCGTCCCGCTTCTTGCGACCGGCCTCCTGGTCCTGGGTGTGCTGTCCTGTTCCGACTCGCTCCTGGAGCCGCGCGCCCAGGAGCAGTCCCAGCTGGATGACCGGCTGACGCTCACCGGCCGGGTGTGCACGCGCCCGGCGAACCCCACCGGCTTCCCGGTGAAGGTGGTGCTCGTCGTGGACGAGTCCGGCAGCATGTGCGTGTCGGATCCGCCGGGCTCGCAGGAGGGCAGCGGCTTCTGCGAGCGCACGGAGGTGCAGGCCATCATCCCGCCGGGCGTCACGGAGCCCGCGCGCGTGCGGGCGCTGAAGAACCTGGTGAACGGCTTCAAGCGCATCAACGACGCGCGCCAGGGCAACATCAGCATCGCCATTGCCCCGTTCGAAACGAACGTGAAGAACACCTGGCCGCCGGCCTCCACGGGGGACCGCTTCGCGCCGCCGGGCAACATCAACGGCTACATCGAAGGCCTCCAGTCGCAGCTGGGCAAGGGCACGGACTATCAGGGCGCGCTCAGCTACGCGTACAGCCTCATCGCCAGCGACATCGAGGCGGTGTCCCAGTCCACGCCGGAACTCTTGCCGCGCACGCGCTACGTCGTCGTGTTCCTCACGGACGGCACGCCGTACCCGCGCTGCTCCGCCAACGACGACCTGTCCGTCTACGCGGGGCCGGACACGCCGGACCTCACCTGGCGCGACTCCATCTCCAGCTTCTGCAACGCCACCAGCACCACGGACGTCATCACCGGCTTCGAGGTGGGCACGGACCGCAACCAGAACTACCAGCTCTTCAGCTACGTGCGCCGGCTGATGGAGCTCAAGACGCAGTACAACGTGGGCGACGTGCGCATGCACACGGTGCTGCTCTTCAACGAAGAGGCCGTGCGCGCCTGCGGCCCCATCTGCCAGGACATCTACGGCACCTACCCGGGCGTCCCGGAGGCGCAGTACCCGGCCGCGGCGAAGAAGATCGCCTCCTTCCTGCTCAAGCGCTTCGCGGAGATGGGCAACGGCGTCTACCAGGAGTTCAGCGACACGGCGGAGATCAGCGAGCTGGGCCTGGGCGCACTGGACTATTCGTCGTTCGCGTCGCCCAACGTGATGAAGACGCTGATGGTGGAGCCGCTGAGCTCCGCGCCAGGGGATGACGGCCGCGTGGTGGACAGCGACGGCGACGGCATCCCGGACACGCTGGACAACAGCTTCACGCTCAAGACGAACCCCTTCACCCTCGACAGTGACGGCGACTGCCTGAGCGACGGCTTCGAGTACCGGCGCCAGGACCAGGGCTTCAAGCCGGGCAACGACCTGGACGCGCGCGGCTGCGACCCGAAGTCCCCGCTGACGCCCGGCTGCGTCTGCCGCGACACGGACGGTGACGGGCTGTCGCAGTTCGCCGAGGACTACCTCAAGACGCGCCAGGGCATCGTGGACAGCGACGGCGACGGCTCGCCGGACGGGCTGGAGGCGAAGTACGGCCTCAACCCGCTCCAGTCGAGCGTGTCCGGCCTGGACACCGACGGCGACGGCGTGCCGGACGACGAGGAGCTGCGGGCTGGCAGCGACCCCACCCGGCGCGACCGGACCTTCCACGACCGGTACGGCATCCAGTACGAGGTGAAGAAGGTGGAGGGCGGCAACGACACGAACGGCGTCTGCTACGACTTCACCGTGTCCAACCTGCAGCTGGTGACGCCGCCGGACCGCTCGGGCGTGAAGCAGGGCTACAACCTGTTCAAGGTGTGGTTCGCGGAGGCGCCGGAGAGCGGCGTGGCCACGGACTACGGCGTCTGGCGCACCGCGTGCGCGTGGGCGCAGTACGCGCCGCCCAGCGTGCGCGTGCCGCTGGGGCCGGACCTGGCCATGGACGACGGTGACTTCCGCCGGCCGGATCAACTGGTGGACCCCTGGAGGACCCAGGGCAATTGCGTCGGCGTGTCGCCGTCGCAGGGAGGCGCGTCGCCGTGAGCCGCGCGGGACGTGGGTGGGCCCTGGCCCTGGTGGGATTCGCCGTGGTGGTGGCCTGCACCGATTCGTACCTCTACGACCCTCGCCGCGACACGGAGGTGCCCGCGGACCGGGCCGTGGCGCTGGACGGGCGCTTCTGCACGCTGGGCGCGAACGAAGTCGTGCGGCCCATCAAGATCATCGTCGCCATGGACGCCAGCCAGTCCATGCGCGTGAGCGACCCGGACGGCGTGCGCGCCACGGCGCTGGTGGACCTGATTGAGAACCTGCCGCAGGACGACGAGGTCTCCATCGCGGTGATGCTCTTCGCGGGCAGCACCACGGCGTTCCTCACGCAGAACCCCGGGCCGCCGCCGGAGGACGGCTTCATCCAGGTGTCGCGGCTGGACGCCACGGCGAGGGCCATCCTCACGGAGAAGCTGCTCACATTCCGCAACACGGACACGTCGCCGAACCGCGACTCGACGGACTTCGTCAAGCCGCTGTCGGACATCTACTCGCTCATCAACACGGACATCGCGCGGGCGCGGCAGCAGCCCAGCGGCAACGAGGCGCTGGCGCAGGCGCGCTACTCCGTCATCTTCCTGTCGGACGGCAAGCCCACCAACAACCAGGACGACGAGCTCATCCGCGGTGACGCGGTGGTGCGCATCCGCCAGCTGCGCGACCTGGTGGAGGACGTGCGCTTCAACACCGTGCACGTCTTCAACCCCATCCAGCCCGTGCCGTCCGTGTGCGACCTGGTGGCGGAGGACGGCGGCTTTGGCGACGGCGGCTGCCCGCTGCTCATCATCAACCAGAACGCGGACCGCCTGGAGAAGATGGCCACGCTGGGCGGCGGCAACTTCCGGGACTTCCGCAACAACGAGCCCATCAACTTCCTCAACTTCCAGTTCGGCCAGGTGCGCCGCGCCTTCATCGTGAAGGACTTCGTGGCCTCCAACTTCTCCGCGCCCCCGGGCAGCCCGCTGGACGAGGCGGACACCGACGGGGACGGCCTCACCGACGCGCGCGAGTACGAGCTGGGGACCAACCCCAACCTGCGCGACACGGACGGCGACGGCTTCAGCGACGGCGTGGAGGTGTACTTCCGCGACCGCGGCGTGCAGTTCGACCCCACCCAGGAAGTGCAGCCGGACGGCGGCGGCCTGGACAAGGGCTGCCCGCCCGCGCTGCGCGGCGTGGACACGGACTGCGACGGCCTGCTGGACTGCGACGAGCAGTTCATCGGCACCAACGCCACGCTCCAGGACAGCGACGGCGACGGCGTGCCGGACGGCATGGAGTGGCGGGGCGGCACGCAGGGCTCCAGCCAGGACATGGACGAGGACCCGGACACGGACGGCCTCACCAACCGCAGCGAGGCGCGGATGCACATGCGGCCTTTGCAGGTGGACACCGCGAACCTGGCCTCGGACGCGTACCGCTACAGCATGGAGGCGGACGGCCCGGTGGATGACCAGGGCCGCCAGTGCTACCGCTTCCGAGTGGACAACGTGCTCCTGGCGCCCACCGTCGCGATGATCGCCGACGGCGGCGTGGACGGGGGCGTGGACGCCGGCACCGTGCAGCGCGGCGCGGGCTACAACGACATCTACCTCTCCGTGTCCATGCTGCCCGCGGACGACCCCACCGCGCGCACGCTGGTGCGCACCTTCCGCGTGGACTCCGTGCGCTACCCGGTGGGCGGCATCAAGTCGCCGCCGGATGGCGTCATCCGCGTGAACCCCGAGGACTTCGTGGACGGCTGCCCCGGCGTCGCCCCGACCCTCTCGCCCGTCCCCTGACTTCTTCGCCTCCTGGATTCCCCCATGCGCCTTCGCACCCGACTGCTCCCGCTCGCGCTCCTCTTGCTGGCCGCCTGTTCCTCGGAAGGGGACGACACGCCGGACGCCGGCACGGGCGTGGTGGAGGACCTCTGCAACAGCCGCGAGGAGGCGCTGTCCAACGCGGACTGTGAGCTGAAGCCCGGCACGCCGGTGGAGCGCTTCCTGGCGCTCACGGGCGACGTGAAGGCCGGTGACGAGGACTGGTACAGCATCCGCATCCCCGCCAACGCCAACGCGCGCACGCTGGTGCACGTCACCGGCACGTACCTGGCGTCCAGCACGCCGGTGAACCTGTCCGTGTCCGTGCTGGAGAAGGACAAGAGCACCTCGCTGGTGGCGAAGTCGGACCAGCACGGCGCGGGCGCCCCGCAGCCGGTGGACATCATCCTGCCGTACGGCACGCCGGACACGCAGCTCATCGTCGTGGTGCGCGACGCGCCCACGAACCCCGCGCGCCCCAACTACGACGCGCGCAACCGCTACCGCCTCACGGTGGAGCTGTTGGAGAACCCGGACACCAACGAGCCCAACGACGTCACGCCCACGCCCATCGCGCTGTCGGCGCAGGGAGCCGTGCAGGTGGGTAACGCCCAGGGCTACCTGGCCACGGACAACGACGTGGACCGCTTCAACTTCCCGCTGACGGCGGGGAAGATCGTCTACGTGCGCCTCACCGCGCCGGACCAGGGCTTCGCGCCCAACTACCGCCTGTCCTATGAGCTCTTGCGCCCCAACGGCACGGACAAGGAGTCCGAGGGCAACGTGCGGCCCAAGGTGCACCCGGGCGTGATTGCCACCGCGCGCAAGGTGCAGGCGACGCTCGCCGGCACGTGGACGCTGGTGGTGAAGGGCTACCGGGGGACCAATGATCCGGTGCCCGCGGGCGACCTGCGCCAGCCCTACACGGTGGAGGTGCGCGTGGTGGACGAGGCGGACGCGAACGACCAGTCCAGCGGCAACGACGCCTACGCCCAGGCCTTCGCCCGGGACCTGGTGGGCTCGCCGGGCACGTCCACGTCCTTCACGGGACGGCTGGGCTACGTGGGCGACCAGGACTGGTACGCGCTGCGCCTGCCCGCGTACGCGAAGCCCAGCGTGCTGCGCTACCGCCTGGTGGAGGTGGCCACCACGCCCCGCTTCGACCCGCTGCCCGTGGAGCTGGGCAGGCTGGCGGACCGGCAGGTGCGGGTCTTCACCACGGTGAGCACGTCCATCACCGCCGAGAACCGCGCCACCTGCACCAACGACGCGGCCGTGTGCCCGCGTGACGTGCGTGAGTTCCCCGACGCGCCCTCGCTGGTGCAGACGTACTGCAACAACAAGGACGCCGTGCTGTGCCTCCAGTCGCTGCGCGAGGAGTCCGACCCGGCGCGCTTCCCCGGCCTGAGCAACTTCCAGGGCGCGCTGCCCGTGCCCACGCACACCGGGACGGCGGCGTACCACTTCGTGGTGCAGGGCGGTAACGGATGGGCGGATGACCGCGACTACCGGCTGGAGGTGTCCTGGGCGGACGACGACGCGGAGGAGGCCGCCGCCTACAGCGGGGGCGTGGAGCAGCCGCGCGCGAAGACGCTGAATGACGTGGGCGCGGGCAACCTGCCGGCGCCGGGCAGCGCGACGTTTGAAGCGAAGGGCGCGCTGTCCTACGGCCACGGCCGGCTGCGCGGCAACGACCGCGCCACGGGCCTGGGCGTGCGCGGCCCCACGGACTACGACGCGGTCCCCTCCGACACGGACACCTTCCAGTACCAGCTGCCCACGCTGAGCGCGCCGGAGGACGCGGCGTGGCTGGTGCAGTGGGACGTGGAGAACCTGCCGGATGGCGGCACGCCGCACGGGCTGGCGCTGGATTTGACCTTCTGCGACGGCAACACCACGGATGGCGGCACCCAGACGTGCACGCCGGTGACGACCACCAGCACGGGCGGCGCGCTGACGCTGGCGTACAGCTCCTCGGTGATGCGCGCGTGGCACACCTCCGCGAGCGCCCCGCTCAGCAGCTACCAGGCGCTGTACCAGCTGGAGAAGACGCCCACCACGACGCGCGTCACGGTGGCGCCCTACGCGTGCTCGTGTCTGGAGCGGCGCTTCATCAAGGGCGGCACGCTCAAGGTGGCGGTGAGCGCCACCGAGCGCACGGACTACACCCCCGTGGGCTACACGCTGCGCACCGCGTACGGCGACTATCCGCGCAGCTACACGGCGGCGGATGGTGGCTCGCCCACGTCGTGCCCCGCGCCGTCGCAGGACGGTGGCACGTGGGTGGGCGGTTGCCAGTTCACCCGGTAGCCGCGCCGGGCGGGCGGCGGGGCTTCACGCCTCCGCCGCCTCCGGGAGCGGGACTACGGCGCGGGCTTCGCGATGCCCTTGCCCTTGAGCGTCAGCTCTTGCGTCTCGCCGTTGGCGGCGTTGGACTTGAGGGTGAGCTTGCCGGTGTACTCCTGCGCGGCGGTGGGCTTGAAGGCCACTTCGATGAAGGTGCGCTTGTAGGTCTCCAGCTTCAGCGGGCCGTTCTCCGGCCAGTCCTCCGGCTTCTTCAGGGTGAAGACGCTGGGGCCGGAGATGGAGGCCTCGTTGAGCTCCAGCGTCTGGAGCCCGCGGTTCTCGATGTAGAGCGTGTTGAAGGTCGTCGCCCCCACGTAGGTCCCCGCGGAGAACTCCGTGTCGAAGCTCAGCTCCGTGCGGTCGATGAGCAGCTGCGGCGTGTTCGGCAGTTCCTCGCTCTCGTCTCCGCAGCCCGCCAGGGCGATGATGGTGAGAGGCAGCCACAGGTTGCGCATGCGCATGGACATCCACTCCTCGGTGAGGTTCAGCAGAATGTCTGGAGTTGTAACACGGAATGTCTCGCGGCTGGCGGGCGCTGTGATGGGATTGATGCTCGCCGCCTGCGGCGGCTCGCGCGAGGACTTCATCGGCGCGCGCGTGCTGGATGTCTGCAAGTCGTCCTGGCCCGTGTGCAGTGAATACGCGGGCTGCATCCTCGGACCGGAGAGCTACTCGGAGGGGCGCTTCCCCGGACGCGGGCAGGTGCTGGTGCGCGTGCCGGAGGCCTCCACCATCCAGGTGAGCTTCTATCTGGAGGAGGTGACGGCGGCGGGCGAGGAGACCGCCATCACCGTGCACGAGGAGGGCTGTCGCGCACGGCAGCGCAAGGCGTCCTCGGGCCGCGCGGCGTTGGATCAGATGGAGAAGTTCGGCGTCTTCACCCAGCAGGCGGACGTCACCGGCGTGGGTGACCACCTGGTGGAGTTCGACTCCGACATGCAGGCGCGCTACGTGGTGAAGGTGGACGTGAAGCCGCTGCGCATCCCGTAGAAACGCGCGAGCGGCGTACCGCCTCAGCCCTTGAGCGTGCGCACCAGGTGGGCCGCCACGCGGAAGCTGTTGGCCGCGATGGTGAGCGTGGACGGCACGCTGCCGCCCGTGGGCATGAAGCTGCCGTCCACCACGTAGAGGTTGGGCACCTCGTGCGCGCGGCAGTGCTTGTCCAGCACGGAGGCCGCCGGGTCGTCACCGAAGCGGCAGGTGCCGTGCTGGAGGATGGTGGTTTCGCCCTGCGTGCCCACGCGCTCGACGCTGTCCGGATCCAGGCGCAGCAGCACCTCCTCGCCGCGCTCGACGAGGAAGCGCGTGGCGGCGAAGTCCGCCGGGTGCCGGTCCAGGGTGATGGCGGCCACGGGGATGCCGTACTTGTCCTTCACGCCGGACTCCACCGTGACGGAGGTGCCGGGCGTGGGGAGGAACTCCGCGTAGACCTCGAACTCGAGGATGCGCGAGTCGCGGTACGCGCGCATGCGGTCCTTCAATTCCTTGCCGAAGACGCCGGACTTGCCGCTGCCCGCCAGGCCCACCGCCGCGTAGATGGGGTTGGGGTGCGCCCACATGAAGCCCAGCGTGCCGCCCTTGCGGAAGCCGTGGCGTGCGTCCGGCATCACGTAGAAGTCCTGGAGGCTGCGGTTGACGAAGGGCGCCGGGTCCGTGAGCCACGGCCGCGCGGCCTTCTGCTTCGACACCCGGAAGTGTGCCCGCGAGCCACCGAAGGAGCTGAAGAGGAGGTTCTTGCCGACGAGCCCGTTGCCGTTGGCGAGCCCGTTGGGGAAGCGGCTGGAGGTGGAGTTGAGGAGCAGGCGCGCGCTCTCCACCGCGGTGGCGGAGGCGATGATGACCTTCGCGGGCTGCTCCTGCGCGACGCCGTCCTTGTCCAGGTACACCACGCTCTTCGCGCGGCCCTGCCGGTCCACTTCGATGGAGCGCGCCATGCAGCCCGGGCGCACCTCCACGTTGCCGGTGGCGATGGCGTTGGGGATGAGGCTCGCGAGCGTGCTGCTCTTGGCGCCCGTCTCACAGCCGTAGCTGCCGCACAGCGCGCAGTAGGCGCACGGCGAGCGGCCCTTGTAGGCCTTGCTGATGATGCCGCGCGCGGTGGGCAGCGCGTGCCAGCCCATGCCCGCGCACGCCTTGTCGATTTCGGACGCCACCGGGTGCACGTCCAGCGGCGGCAGCGGGTAGGGGCCGCTGCGGGGCTCCGCGAAGGGGTGGGGGACGGCCTGGCCGGACACGCCCAGCTCCGCTTCCGCCTTGTCGTAGAAGGGGGCCAGCTCCTCGTAGGAGATGGGCCAGTCCGCCACGGTGCTGCCGGGCACGGCGCCCAGCGTGGAGCGCAGGCGGAAGTCCACCGGCTTGAGGCGGTAGAAGAAGCCGCTCATGTGCACGGTGCCGCCGCCCACGCAGTTGGCGGTCCACGCGGCGTTGCTGCGCTCGTAGCGGCCCTTGGCGCCCTGGCGCACCAGGTGCGGCTCCTCCCACGGCAGCGGCATGAAGAAGTTGCGGCGGCTGTTGAGGATCTCGTCGTGGACGAAGTCCTTGGGCTGGTAGTGGCGGCCCTTCTCCAGCACCACGACCTTGAAGCCCGCGCGGCCCAGCTCCAGCGCCAGCGGCGCACCGCCCGCGCCGCTGCCCACGATGCACACGTCCACGGAAGGAAGGCTCACGGGTGGTGGCCTCCGCACTCGCGCAGGCACCTGGGACCGTCGTAGCCCTCGGGCGGCGCCATGGCGAGCGTGCCCACGGTGTCGAAGCCCATCAGGCGCCAGCCCACGCGGCCCTTGTTGCCGCCGTAGGACGGGTCGCCCAGGAAGCCCTCCAGGCTGAGCGTCATCAAGAGCTCGAAGAAGTGGGCCTCGCCGCTGCCGGCCGGGCTGTCCTTGAAGATGGCGAGCAGTTCGTCCTGCTGGGCGGGCGTGGCCTGCGCGAAGCCCTTCTGGAACATGCGCTGCGCGCGGCGCTCCAGCGCGGACAGGCCCTGGAGGAAGTCGCGGTGCATGGACTCCAGCCCCTGCGTCTCCAGGATGTGGTCGATGTAGAGCGCCACGTCCGCGTCCTGGGCACCGGGGTCCTCGTCGCGGGGGAGGAGCCGCTCGGTGGCCGCGGCGACGACGGCGTACTCGAAGGCGGAGAAGGTGCGCAGCGTCTGTCCGGCGGCGGTGGTGCCGGTGGGCTCCGCGGGCTTGGGCGCTTCCGCTTCCTTCGAACGTTTACACGCAGCGCCGCCCAGCAGCACCACACCGCCGCCGAAGAAGGTGAGCCGCTGGATGAAGGTGCGCCGGGACAGCTTCGGGGGGAGCGAACGCGCGCGAGCCATGACATGCGAGCCTAGCCCAGGTGCCCTAGGATGGCGCACTCAACTGGGCCGATTGGACCAAGGAGAAGAACCGCATGAAACGGCACGCGTGGATACTGGGAGCGGCGCTCGCGCTGGGATGTGGCGGCGGCAAGCCGGCCAACCCGGACGCGGGCCCGAAGCCGCAGGACGATGGCGGAACGACGGATACGCCCTTCGTGCGGCTGACGGTGGACACGGGGCCGACCGAGCTGCATCGCATCTCCTCCATCGCCATGGCGGTGGGCCCCGATGACCGCATCGGCATCGCGTACTTCGTGAAGGTGAACGACAAGGACTTCGAGCTGCGCTACCGCGAGGTGAAGGACGGTCAGGTGCAGGCGAACGCGGAGACCATCCGGACCGTGCAGCTCGTGTATGGCGTTTCGCTGGCCTTCGCCGCGAACGGCCAGCCCGCGGTGAGCTACCTGGGCGGAGGGAGTGACGGCACCGTCCTCTGGCTCCAGAGCGACCTGGCGGTGGCATACCGCGCCGCCAACGGGACGTGGACGGAGCAGGTGGCCGTGCGCCTGAGCAACGAGGCCCCCGCCAACGTCGTCAGTGACTCGGGCAAAATCGTGGGACTCGATCCCGCGCTGGTGTTCAACGGGAACGAGGCGCTCGTCGCCTACCGGGATGTGCACAACGGGCAGTTCCCCCAGCAGGACTGGAACGCCAGCGACGCGGAGCTGGCTTTCGGAGGCCCCACGTCGTGGCAGCACCAGATGGTGGCCGCGGGCGGCGACGGCGCGGATGAGAAACCCGCATACGGGGGACACCTGGACATGGTGCTGGCGGACGGTCAGCCGGCACTGGTGTTCGATCAGGCTCTCAATGCCGCCGACGCCCCGGGACAGAATGTGTTCTTCCAGCGCCGCGGAGCGGACGGAAAGACCTGGACGCCGCCGAGGAAGATCCAGTCGGTAGGCAACACGATGCTGGGCGCGTCGCTGGCATATGACCCGGCGGTGGGATTCGGCATCGCGGTGGTGGACCGCTCGGATAACAAGCTCACGTACATTTCGTGCGATGGCAAGACGGGCACGCAGTGCGCGGTGGCCGGGGACTGGTCGCTGCCGGACCCCGTCTACCAGACGGGCTCGGGCGGCTGGTACCCGTCGCTCGCGTTCGACCCGAAGACGCACGACCCGTCCATCGCGTTCCACATCTGCTCGCTGGAGCCCGGGCGCAACGAGGGCGGCTGCTCGCCTTCGGACGACGCGCTTGTCATCTCCACGCGCGTCGAGGACCAGTGGCGCGAGGTGACGGTGGACACGGCGGGCGGCTGGTCGCCCAAACTGGCCTTCCTGTCCACGGGAAAGCGCGTGGTGCTCTACCGCGTGCCGACGACGGGCGTCCTGACGCTGGCGGTGGAGCGGTGAGCCTCGCGGGACGCGCCCTGGCGGCGCTGGGGCTCGCGGGCCTGCTCTCTGGCGCGGGCGCCATCGCGTGCCGGGGAGACAACGAGCTGTCGGGCAGCGTGTCGGAGCTGTTCACGGTGAGCGACGTGTCGCGCGTGGAGATCCGCCGCAACCCGGAGGCGCTCCAGGTGAGCTACTTCCGCAACAACGGCCTGGACGTGGACCTGGTCGCGCGGCTCACCGTGGACACGGAAGGCGTGGACCTGAAGCCGGGCACGAAGGTGCAGCTCGGCGGCACCACGCCCTCCGGACGCGACCGTGCGTCGGTGGTGCACGTGGCCGCGGGAGAGCCCGCGCGCGTCTTCACCCAGGTGGAGCGCGGCGACCTGGTGCTCGACGAGGGCGGCAACCCGGGTGAAGTCACGCGGGGTGACTTCTCCCTGTCGTTCAAGAAGGGCGACGGCTACGGCGCGGGGCGCAACATCGAGGGGACGTTCAACTCCCTGGCGCTCGACGCGGGCTTCGGCCCGGACCTGGGCGACGTGGTGGGCGACGAGCCCTCGCCCTGAATCACCCCGGGGCTTCCGGTGACACACGCGCCGGAAGCCCCAGGTTCTTGCCTTTACGGAGTGCAGGCGTCGAGCGTGGCCAGGCCCTGGGTGAGCTGTCCCTGGTGCGTGGCGAACCCAGCGAGCGCCGGAGCGCCGCCGTCCAGGAAGAGCTGGCGCGCGGTGTCCACGGCGTCCCGTGCGTGCACCGTCACGGTGGAGCCGCTGGCGTCCGTCACCTTCACCGCGCCGTCCGACTGACCCTGCGCGCGGATGAGCAGGGCGCCCGCTTCGTCGCGCGCGACCATGCCGTCCTCCAGCGGTTCGAAGTAGCGCACCACCGGCGCCTGGCCTTCGCGCTGGAGCTCCAGGCGCATGACGCCGGACTCCACGTCGCGGGACATCTTCAGGGTGTCGGTGGGGCTGAGCTTCACGATGCGCGTGTTGGGGTCTTCGCCCTCCACGCTGCTCACCGGGTTGCTGCCGGTCCAGAACTCGATGCTGTTGACGACGAGCGCGTCCACCAGCGTGCCGATTTCATAGACAGGCACGACGACGAACACGAGGAACACCAGCCACTGGACGAACTTGTTGCCGGAGATGCCCTTGTTGAACTGCCAGATCTTCGTCGTGAGCTTGAACGAGCCGAAGCAGCCCGTCGCATGCATCATCAGGACACCCGCGCACAACACACCGAGCCAGCGGGACGGACGCAACTTCATGAAGCCCTCCTGGGGGATGGGGGACCGCGCGAAAGCGGCCGCCACCATGCCACAAGGGCTCAGTCCGGCTCGCTCTGAACGAGCCCGTACTTGTGCAAGAGCGAATAGAGGTGCTTGCGGTCCAGCTCCGCCTCGCGGGCGGCGCGGGCGATGTTGCCCCGGGCGCGGCCCAACAGGCGCGTGAGGTACTCGCGCTCGAAGGCGCGGACGAGCTCGTCCTTGCAGACCTTGAAGGGCCCGGTGAACTCCACCGGCAGGAAGTCCCCGGCGGGGGCGGGCACGTCGCGGGTGAACTCGCGCAGGAGGTTCTCTCCGGCGAGTCCCGGGATGTCCACCATGTGCCGGGCGCGCTCCAGGGCGTTGCGCAGCTCGCGCACGTTGCCCGGCCAGGTGTGCCCCAGGAACTGCTCTTGAATCTTCTCCGGCAGCCGGGGCCACAGGCCCTCACCGGCGAAGGCCTCCACGAGCAGCGGGATGTCCTCCTTGCGGTCGCGCAGGGGCGGCAGGCTGACGGTGAAGACAGACAGGCGGAAGTAGAGGTCCTCGCGGAAGCGGCCCGCCTGCGTCTCCGACCACAGGTCCTTCTTGCTGGCCACGACGATGCGCGCGTCGAAGGTGATGGGCGAGGACGAGCCCAGGCGGCGGAACTCGCGGTCCTCGATGGCGCGCAGCAGCTTGGGCTGCAGGTCCAGGGCGAGGTCGTCGATTTCGTCCAGGAAGAGGGTGCCGCCGTGGGCGCGCTCCAGGCACCCGATGCGCTGGCCCACCGCGCCGGTGAAGGCGCCCTTCTCGTGGCCGAAGAGTTCGGACTCGATGAGCGAGTCGGACACGCTGGCGCAGTCGAAGACGACCAGGGGCCCGGCCGCGCGGGGGCTCAACTTGTGGATGGCCTTGGCGCCCGCGCCCTTGCCGGAGCCCGTCTCGCCCACGAGCAGCACGGTGGAGTCCGTGGGGGCGATGCGCTGGAGCAGCGCGAAGATCTGCCGCATGGGCACGCTGCGGCCCACGAGGTCCCCCAGCCGGTCCTCGACGGTGGGCTCCACCTGCACGGGGGCCATCTGCGGGCTGAAGCGCAGGCGCACGTCGCCGACTTCCAGCAGGGCGCCGGGGCGCAGGTAGGCCTCGCGCACCTGGGCGCCGTCGAGGAAGGTGCCGTTGGTGGAGCCCAGGTCCTGGACGAGGAAGCGGTCACCCTGGCGGCGCACGACCAGGTGGTTGCGGCTGACGGTGGGGTGGTCGATGACGACGTCGTTGTCGGTGGACTTGCCGACGCGCAGGTCCTCCGTGGCGAGCGGGTACACGGTGCCCGCGCGCTCGGTGTCCAGCAGCACCAGGTGGAAGCGCTGCGCGGACAGCCGTTCTCCCTGCGCCCGCGCGGCGACGACGGTGTGCGTG
>NZ_RAWL01000203.1:0-15214 GCF_003668885.1 Corallococcus sp. AB049A
GTCGTCATGTCGCGCTCGGGGGAAAGCGGGGAAGGGGCCGCCCTCGAAGGGGCGGCTCGACTCAGGCGGTCTGCTCCTGGCGCAGCTCGTCGCACAGCGTGGCCACGGCGCGGAGCGTGTTGAACAGCTCCACCATGGACACCTCCACGCCCAGCTCGTTCTCGATGCGGTTGGACAGGACCGTGGCCATCAGCGAGTTGCCGCCAATCTCCAGGAAGTGGTCCTCCGGGCGCACCACCTCCACGCCCAGCAGGTCCTTCCACCACGCGGCGAGCTTCGCTTCCGTGTCCGTGAGGCCGGAGGCTTCTTCGGGGCGCCCGCTCACGCGGGCCTCAGCCGCTCGCGCAGCAGGTACTTGCGCACCTTGCCGGTGGCCGTCTTGGGCATCTCGTCGATGAGATCCAACCGGTCCGGCCAGTACTGGTTGGACATGCCCTGCTGCTTGAGGTGGTCGCGAAGCTCGTTGAGCGTGGGCGGGGCCTCTCCCTCGCGCACCACCACCACGGCGCACACCCGCTCGCCGCCAATCTTGTCGTCCGAGTGCGCGACGACCGCGACCTCCTTCACCTTCGGGTGCGAGTAGAGCGCGGACTCCACCTCCACCACGGGGATCTTGTACCCGTACCGGAAGATGACGTCCTTCAGCCGCCCCACGATGCGGATGCCGCCGCGCCCGTCGTCGCGCGCCAGGTCGCCCGTGTCGAACCAGCCCTCCGCGTCCACCGCCGCCGCGTACACGTCGTCGCGCTTGAAGTAGGTGAGGCACTGGCTGGCGCCGCGCACCAACAGCCGCCCCGTCCCATCCGGATACGGCGTGCCGTCCTCCGCGATCGCGGGGACGATCTTCGTCTCCATCCACGCCACCGCGCGCCCGTCACTCTGGCTGGGCCAGTCCGGCGGATCCTCGTGCCGCGTGATGGTGACCGCGCCGTTCTCCGTCATGCCCCACAGCGTGTGCAGCCGCACGCCGAACACCTCGCGCACCGCCGCGATGAGGTGCGGCGGCACCGGGATGGAGCCCGTGGCCAGCTGCCTCAGCGAGGACGTGTTGCGCTGGCGCTTGCGCTGCAACGCGATGAGGTTCATCAGGTACGTCGGAATGCCGTACGTGAACGTGACGCCGTGCTCCTCGAAGAGCTTGAGCGTCAGCTCCGGGTCGCCCACGTCCATGTAGATGGCCGTGGCCCCCAGCAGGATGGGCATCAGGTACGAGTACGTGAACCCCGTGGACGCCGTCAGCAGCGACGGCAGCGCCACCACGTCCGTCCCGTCGATGCCCAGCGTGTCGCAGAGCGCGCGCGTGATGCCGTAATTCGTGTTGTGCGAGTGCACCACGCCCTTGGGCTCACCCGTGGTGCCGGACGTGTAGAGGATGTTGCACACGTCGTCCGGGGCCGCCGTGGCCACGCCGTCCAGCGACGCCTCCTTCTCCCACTCGCGCTCGATGAAGTGGCGCTCGAAGTCCAGCTCGCCGGGCTGGAGGTCTGTGTTGGCGCCGAGCAGCACGCGGTGGCGCAGCGACGGCAGCACCGCCGCGATGTCCTTCGCCATGTCCCGGTGCGAGTGCCCCGTCCACGACGTGGGCCCCACGTACACGGACGCTTCCGTGCGCCCCAGGATGAACTCCACCTCGCGCCGCCGGTAGTCCGGCGGAATGGGCGCGATGACCGCTCCCAGCCGCGCGCACGCCAGCGCGAGCGCCGTGAAGTGCCAGCCGTTGGGCAGCTGCACCGCGACGATGTCCTCGCGTCCCACGCCCAGCTCGCGCAGGCCCAGCGCGAACCGGTCCATGTATCGCGCCAGCTCCGCGTACGTCAGCCGCGTGATGTCCTTGGAAAAATACCGTGCGGCGATGATCGCGGTCTTGTCCGGGTGCGCGTGGACGCAGCGACGCAGATCGTCAACCACCGTGGTGTCACGCCACCAACCCTTCCGGCGGTACTCCGCGCCCTTCGCCAATGCCGCTGCGTTATGGAAACGCTGCCCCATGTGAAGGTCTCCTCCGAGTGACGGAAAACGGGGGAATGCCAGGCGTGCCGCGCGTGTAACACCGCGAGTTTACCGGGCTAGACGGTTTTTTCTCGTACATCTACATCTTAAGAAAATCCGCGTTGACGGCGCATGATGCGTTTTCCTAGGGTGTCTCACAACAGCCGGATTCCGGGGCTGTGTCAGCGACGCTACGGGCATGACTTTCTCGGCGAACTCAACGACCCCCGGGCTGTCGCGCGACGCGCGGACGCCAGAAGAACCCTCGGCCTCCAGTGGTCCGCTGGCGCCTGCCCGCCCTGGGGACATGGCACCGGGCGCCGCGTCGGACGCGGGGCTGGCGCTGCTGCCTCGCCGGGCGAAGCGGATCCGTCAGACCATCGTGCGGCTGGCGGCGACGCCGTCGGGCTGTCACCTGGGCGGCTCGCTGTCGATGGTGGAGATATTGGTGGCGCTGCTGGGCCGGGTGATGCGCGTGGATCCGCGCGCGCCCAAGGCTCCCGAGCGCGACCACCTCATCCTGTCCAAGGGGCACGCGGCAGCGGGGCTCTACGCGGCGCTCGCGGAGTTCGGCTTCGTGGACGTGGAGACGCTGGTGCGCGAGTACAACGCGGACGGCAGCATCTTCACCGGGCACGTGAACGCGGCGGTGCCGGGCGTGGAGTTCGCCACCGGCAGCCTGGGCCACGGGCTGGGGCTGGGCGTGGGGCTGACGCTCGCGCACGCGCTGCGCGGTGAGCCCAACCGCACCTTCGTCGTCTGCGGCGACGGGGAGATGGGCGAGGGCTCCAACTGGGAAGCGCTCCAGGTGGCGTCACACCGCAAGCTCACGGGGCTGACGCTGATCATCGACCGCAACGGCGGGCAGAACGACGGGCCCACCGAAGCCATCCTGTCGCAGGAGGCGCTGGTGCAGCGCCTGGACGCGTTCGGCTTCCAGTCGCTGGAGGTGGAAGGGCACGACCTGCCCGCGCTGGTCGCCGCGCTGGAGGCGCCCGTCGTGGGCGTCCGTCCTCGCGCCATCGTGGCCCGGACGCGGAAGGGCGCGGGCGTGCCGATGCTCAAGGGCAAGGGGCCGCACTACGCGGTCTTCTCACCGGAGCACCTGCGCCGGGCGCTCGCGTCGCTGGGGGAGGACGCCCAGTGAGCGCGTCGCTCTCCCCGGGGGTGGACCTGGCCCAGACGCCGGAGGCGTGGCTCGCCGCGCACCCGGAGCTGTCCAGCCGGCTGGTGTTCCGGCACGCGGCGGCGCGCTTCGCGGAAGAAGACGCGCGCGTCGTCTTCCTGGAGGCGGACCTGGGCGGCGGAGGCGACCCGTTCGAGAAGCGCCACCCCCAGCGCTACTTCAACCTGGGCATCTGCGAGGCCACCATGCTGGACATGGCGTGTGGCCTGGCGCACGGCGGGCACACCGTCATCGCGCACAGCTTCGCGGCGTTCGGCGTGATGCGCGCGTGCGAGCAGGTGCGGCTGAACCTGGCCTATGCGCGCGCCAACGTGAAGCTGGTGTGCGACTACGGCGGCGTCTCGGGCGCGTTCTTCGGCCCCACGCACCACGCGATTGAGGACCTGGCCGTGCTGCGCGCGATGCCCAACCTCACGGTGGTGTCGCCCGCGGATGGCCTGGAGACGGTGCACGCCACGCGCGCGATGCTCCAGCACGACGGGCCGGTGTACCTGCGGCTGGGCCGCAACCGCGTCACCCGCCTGGACCTCCCACGCCCGCCGTTCGAGCTGGGCCGCGCCGCGCTCCTGCGCGAAGGCGACGACGTGGGGCTCCTGGCGCACGGTGAAGTGGGCGTGTCCGTGGCGCTGGACGCCGCGAAGCTGCTGGAGGCGCAGGGCGTCTCCGCGCGCGTGCTCAATGTGCACACGCTCAAGCCGCTGGACGAGGAGGCGGTGCGTGAGACGGCGTCGCGCACGCGGCTCCTGGTGACGGTGGAGGAGCACAACGTGCTGGGCGGCCTGGGCAGCGCGGTGTGCGAGACGGTGTGCTCGCTGGACCTGCAGCGGCGCGTGCTGCGCGTGGGCTTGCAGGACCGGTACGACTCGCGCGCCGGTTCGCATGAAGCGCTGCTCAAGGGCCATGGGCTGGAGGGCGGGCAGGTGGCCGAGCGCATCCTTGGAGTGCTCCCAAGAACCCCGATGTTTGCCGTGGGACCCGAAGCGAGGAGGGACTGACATGCAGGTCCAGAACCCGAACCCGATGACGCAGTCCGTGCCGCCGGAGCAGTGTCCGCTGTGCGCCCAGCCGGTGCCGGGCGGCAACCGGATCGTGGGTGAGGTGCTCTCCTGTGACGGCTGTTCCGCCGAGCTGGAGGTGGTGGGCGTCAACCCGCTGCGGCTCGAGGAAGCGCCCGAGGTCGAGGAAGACTGGGGGGAGTAGACCCGCGCCATGCGCAAGGTCGACCTCGTCTATACGCGCGTGCGCACCGAGGAGAAGCTCCTCCTCGAGGCGCTGCGCAGGCGCGACTGCGCCGTCAACCTGGTGCAGGACACCGGGATGGTGCTGTCCATGGACCGGCAGCGCGTCACCGACGCCGACACCGTGTTGATGCGCAGCATGTCCTTCACGCGTGCGCGCTACCTGGCCACGTTCCTGGAGATGAAGGGGCTGCGCGTGCTCAACAGCGCGCGGACCATCTCGCTGTGCGGGGACAAGGCGCTCACCAGCGCCGCGCTGGCCGCGAAGGGCGTGCCCATGCCGTGGTCGTTCGTGGCCTTCGACGAGGACGCGTGCCTGGAGGCGATTGAGCAGAAGGGCTACCCGGTGGTGACCAAGCCCGTGCTGGGCAGCTGGGGCCGGATGGTGGCCCGGCTGGACTCGCGCACCGCGGCCGAAGGCGTGCTGTCCACGCGCTTTGGCACCGGCGGCGCGCAGGACCACGTGGCGCTGGTGCAGGAGTACGTGGACAAGCCGGGCTACGACCTGCGCGTCTACGTCGTCGGCCGCGCGGTGGGCGGCCTCCGGCGGCGCTCCGAGCACTGGATCACCAACACCGCGCGCGGCGCGGTGCCGGAGCGCTACGAGGTGCCGGTGGTGCACGCGAAGCTGGCGGAGGCCGCGGCGGAGGCGGTGGGCGGGGACATGGTGGCGGTGGACCTGCTGGAGACGCGCGGCGGCGACATCTACGTCAACGAAATCAACCACTGCGTGGAGTTCGCGCGCAGCATCGACGAGACGGGCGTTCCGCTGCCGGACCTCATCGCGGAGTACGTCGCGTCCGGAGCGGGAGCCCGGCGATGAGCGTGCGCGTGGCGGTGCTGGGGGCCGCGGGCTACACCGGCGGCGAGGTGCTGCGCCTCTTGCTCGCGCACCCGGCCGTGGAGGTGGTGCAGGCCACCTCCGGCCAGTTCGCCGGCAAGCGCCTGGACTTCCCGCACCCGCACCTGCGCGGAGTGGGCACGCTGCGCTACACGCCGCACGACGCGCTGGAGCCCTGCGACGTGCTGGTGAGCTGCCTGCCCCAAGGCGAGCTGATCAATCGCTGGCAGAAGGTGTCCCGGCTGGCGGAGCGCGTGGTGGACCTGAGCGCGGACTTCCGCCTGGACGCCTCGGGGCACGCGCGCTGGTACGGCAAGCACCCGCGCCCGGAGGACGTCCCCGCGTTCGTCTACGGCCTGCCGGAGTGGATGGGGGACGCGCTGACGAACGCGCGCCACGTCGCGATCCCCGGCTGCATGGCGCACGCGGGGCTCCTGGCGCTCCTGCCGCTGCTGCACGCGGGGCTCGTGCGCCCGGACGTGCTGGTGGTGGACGCGAAGACTGGGTCGTCCGGGGGCGGTTCGACTCCGGACCGCTCGTCGCACCACCCGGAGCGGGCGAACGCGCTGCGCTGCTACAAGCCGGTGGGCCACCGGCACACGGGGGAGCTGGAGGGCGTGGTGGCGCGGGTCACCGGCCAGCAGCCCACCATCCACTTCAGCGCCACGGCGGTGCCAGGCGTGCGCGGCATCCTGGCGACGGTGCACGCCTTCGCGGCGCGGCCGGTGGACGAGCCGGAGGTGGTGCGCGCCATCGCCACGCGCTACCGCGAGAAGCCCTTCGTGCGGCTCTTGCGCCCCAGCGCGTCCCTGTCTCCGTTCCCGGAGCCCGGGCCGCTCCTGGGCACGAACCACTGTGACCTGTCGGTGGACGTGGACCCGGAGCGGGGCCGCGTGGTGGTGAACGCCGCCATCGACAACCTGGTGAAGGGCGCCGCTGGCACGGCGGTGCATGCGTTGAACCTGATGCTGGGCCGCCCGGAGACGGAAGGGCTGGGCTTCCGGGGCCTGCATCCGCTCTAGAGCGCTGTTCATTCCGAGGAGCCCCACCCATGAGCTTGAGCACGAAATCCCCTGGAGAGGTGTTCGCGGCCGCGGTCCAGAAGCAGGGCACGAAGGCGCACGTGGACTACGACAACTCCATCGTGGACGCGTTCCCCGGCTTCAAGCGCCGTCCGCGCATCGCGGTGCGCGGCATGTTCAAGACGGCGAAGGCGGAGCGCGACCCGGTGCCCTTCTGGTACGAGACGCATCCGCAGGCGAAGCCCACCGGCCCGGTGCAGGACGTGGAGCTGCGGCCGGAGGCCGGCTTCGAGTTCCACCAGGACACGCAGGCGCTCAAGCCCACGCGCGCGTGGATTCAAGTGCCGCGCAACCTGCTGGAGGATCCGAAGTCGCTGGCGCAGTTCATCGACTTCCGGCTGCTGGTGCGGCTGAACACGGCGGAGAACCAGGCGCTGTGCATCGGCAAGGGCGGGGACGGCGTGCGGGGCCTGTTGCACACGCCGGGCATCGTGCGGCTGCCGGCGCAGAAGACGGCGGTGCGGTCGCTGCTCAACGCGTGCGCGCAGGTGGAGCAGATGGGCGGGTCCGCGGACGGCATCGTCATCAACTCGTTGGACTTCTACGAGCACCTGGTGGGCCAGCAGTCGCTCCTGTCGGACCTGGCGGCCATGGGCATCCGCCTGTGCCGCACGCGCATGGTGAACCCGGGCACCATCATCGTGGGGGACTTCACCGCCGCGGCGACGCTGTATGACAGCGAGCGCTCGGTCATCCGGTTCGCGGAGCCGCCGCCGGGCATCTTCCCGCGTGAGGGACTGGCGGCCTACGGCGAGGTCTACACGACGCTCGCGGTGCACTTGCCCACCCACTTCTTCGTGGCGTCGCTGACCTGATGGCCTCCGCGAGCGCGAAGGGCGAGGGCGCGCAGCTCACGGTCCTCTACATCACCGGCTGGTGCCGCAGCGGCAGCACCATCCTGGGCAACGTGCTCAACGAGGTGCCGGGCTTCTTCCACGTGGGGGAGCTGAGCTTCCTATGGAAGAACGCGTACGGGAACGGCTCCAACACGCTGTGCGGCTGCGGCCAGCAGCTGTTGGAGTGCGGCATCTGGAACACGGTGCTGACCTCCGGCGTGCCGGCGGGCCTGACGCCGCGTGCGCACGCGGAGGCGGTGGTGCGCCGGCAGCAGGCCGCGGTGCGCACGCGGCACACGCTGCGGGTGTTGGATCAGGCGGAGGACTCGCAGGCGCTCCAGTCGCACGCGGACTTCCTGGCGCGCACGTACCGCACCATCGCGCGGGCCACGGGGAGCACGGTGCTGGTGGACAGCGGGAAGTTCCCCTCCGAGGCGGCGCTGCTGCCGCACGTGGAGGGCATCCGGCCGCTGTACCTGCACCTGGTGCGCGACCCGCGTGCGGTGACGCATTCGTGGACGAAGACGAAGCAGTATGTCGTCCCCATGTCCGCCGCGCGCAGCACGGCGTACTGGTTGGGCTTCAACGCGGCGTCGGAGGAGGTGACGCGGAGGTTCCCCGCCCAGTCGCTGTTCCTGCGCTACGAGGACTTCATCGCCGCGCCGGACCGCGCCGTGGACACGGTGCTGGACCTGGTGGGCGTGCCACGGGCGCAGAACCCGGTGAAGGGGCGCACGGTGGTGCTGGGCAAGAACCACACCGTCACGGGCAACCCGGACCGCTTCCGCAGCGGCCCCACGCTCCTGCGCGGCGAGGACGACGCGTGGAAGGGGGAGCTGGCCTCCGGAGCGAAGGCGCTCACCGTGGCGCTCGCGTGGCCGCTGATGGCGAAGTACGGCTACTTCAGCGGAGCCAGGCGCGCACCCATCGGAGGAACCGCGCCGGACGCAGCGGGCGGGGAGCCCCGTCCCTGAGTCCTCGGACATGAGCCCTGTCCCCACGGATGAGAAGGCAAGAAACCCATCGGGCCCCCGCCGGGGGCGCGCCGAAAAAACCTGTCCGACAGTCGGACAGGTTTTGGATCGCGCCGGGCCGGAGGTGGGGCTTGGGGCTTGATGCGATGAGTCAGCCATTGGCATCGGGTTGAAGTGCTTTGAACCTTGAAGGTCTGGAGGGACGCGGATGGAACTGGGACTCGCCAACAAGGTTGCTCTCGTCGCCGGTGGCTCCAGCGGGCTGGGCCTCGCTGTCGCGGAGGAACTGGCGAAGGAGGGCGCGCATGTCGCCATCGGTGCTCGGGACTCGGACCGACTGGCCCAGGCCGAGGCCCGGCTCAAGTCCGTGGCCCGTGGCGGCCGGGTGCTGGCCTCCCGCGTGGACGTGAAGGATGACGCCGAGGTCCGCCGCTGGGTGGAAGACGTGGTTGCCAAGCTGGGCGCCCTGCACGTCGTCGTCACCAACAGCGGAGGACCTCCCCCGGGCCCTGCGTCCACCTTCGGCGTGGATGCGTACAAGAGCGCTGCGGACGCGGTGCTGCTGCCTCCCATCTCCCTGGCGCTCGCGGCGCTGCCGCATTTGAAGAAGGCCGGGTGGGGACGCCTGCTGTTCATCACCTCGGAGACCGTGCACCGGCCGGTGGCGCGCTTCGCGCTGTCCGGCTTCGCTCGCATGGGCATCGTCGGCTTCTCCGCCGCGCTGGTGCAGGAACTGGGCGATGCCGGCATCACCGTCAACGTCCTCGCTCCGGGCTACATGCGCACGCCTCCCGTGGAGCGCACCGCCGGCAACGCGGGCGACGTGGAGGCCGGCCTTCGCGCCATGGGCGCGCACATCCCGCTCAAGCGCGTGGGGCTCCCGGAGGAGTTCGCTGCCGCCGCGGTGTTCCTCGCCAGCGAGCGCGCGTCCTTCATCACTGGCACCGTGCAGCTCGTGGACGGCGGCGCGAGCGTCATCGGATGAGCGCCACCGCCGGTGCCTCCTCCCGCCGTCCCGTCGTCGTGAAGATTGGCGGCGCGGCGGGCGTGGACCTGGAGAACGTCTGCTCGGACGTGGCGGAGCTCGTCCGCCAGGGCGAGCGCGTCGTCGTCGTCAATGGCGGGTCGGAGGCGGGTGAGCGGCTCCTGGGCTCGCTGGGGCTGGAGCGCCCGGAGGCCACCACCGCGAACGGCAACGTCGTGCGCCTCACCTACGCGCCCACGCTGCGCGCGCTCACCATGGCGTGGGTGGGCGAGGTCAACAAGGCCGTGGTGCTGGCGCTGCTGTCGAAGGGCGTCACCGCGCTGGGGCTGTGCGGCGCGGACGGACGCGTGCTCACCGCGCGCAGACGGCCGCCGCTCAAGCTGCAGGACTCCGGCGGACGGATGCGCATCGACCGCGAACACCTGGCCGGGGAGGTCTCGTCGGTGAACGCGGCGCTCCTGGGGTCGCTGCTGGACGGCGGCTATGTGCCCGTCGTGTGTCCTCCCGCCGTGACGGAGGATGGCGTGCTCGTGAACGTGGACGCGGACCATGTGGCGTCGTCCATCGCGGCGGCGGTGGGCGCGAAGGCCCTGGTCATCCTCTCCAACGTGCCGGGGCTGCTCGCGGATCCGAAGGACCCCTCGTCGCTGGTGCGCTCGAGCGACGACGTGGCGGGCTGCATGCCGCTGGCGGGCGGACGCATGCGCTACAAGCTGGAGGCCGTCCGCCGCGCGCTGGAGGGCGGAGTCCCCACCGCGTACGTGAGCGCGTCCCGCGTGGCCCGGCCGGTGTTCGCCGCGCTGGAGGAGGCGGGCGGTACGAAGTTCACCCTTCGCGATGGAGGCAGGGCGGATGCGGGCGCGTGAGCCGGGCGTCGACTTGTTGCGGTGGATGGTGGAGCAGTACAGCCCCAGTCACCAGGAGGCCTCCTTCGCCGGAGCGCTGGTGGAGCGGCTGGCGGCTCGCGGCTGGCGCGCGCACACCGACGCCGTGGGCAACGCCGTCGCCCGCCATGGGGACGGGGGCACCGTCATCGCGTTCCTGGGCCACATCGACACCGTGCCCGGCGAAGTGCCCGTGCGGCTGGAGGGACAGAAGCTCTACGGCCGGGGCGCGGTGGACGCCAAGGGCCCGCTGTGCGCGTTCATCGAAGCCGTGGAGCTGCTGGACGACGCCGAGCGCGCCGGCAAGCAGTTCCTCCTGCTGGGCTGCGTGGAGGAGGAGGTCGCCATCACTCGCGGCGCCCTGCACGTGCGCGACCAGTACGCCCCGGACTTCGTCATCAACGGCGAGCCCAGCGGCGCGCACGCGGTGACCCTTGGCTACAAGGGGCTGTTGCGCCTGGACCTGGAGCACCGCGCCAGCCGCCGCCACACCGCGAGCCGCGACTACCGCGCCGCCGCCGAGCACGTCATCGACGCATGGAACGCGCTCAAGCGCCTGTGCGACGACTGGAACCGCGAGCGCCCATCCCTCTTCGAGCAGAACCTGCCCTCCCTCAACGCCTTCCACACCGGCGCCACGGAGACGGAGGAGTGGGCCACCGCCGCGGTGAGCATCCGCACCGGCCCGTCCACGGACACCGGCGCGCTGCTCGCGGCGCTGGCCACCGTGCCCACCGTGACGGTGCGCACCGTGGCGCGCAAGGACGCCGTGTCCACGAACGGCAACGACGCGCTCTCCCGCGTCTTCAAGCAGGCCATCCGCGAGCGCGGCGTGAAGCCCACCCTGCGCCTGAAGACGGGCACGTCCGACTGGAACACCGTGGCCTCCGCGTGGAGCGTGCCCACCGTGGCGTACGGCCCCGGCGACGCGGCGTTGGACCACACGCCGAACGAGCACATCGACCTGCCGGAGTACGAGGAGGGCGTCGCGGTGCTCGCGCGCGTGCTGGCGCTCCTGCCCGCGAAGTGAACGCTCAGGTGCCCAGCGCGGCCAGGCCCCTGGAGCGCAGCGTCCGCATCCCCACCACGATGCCGAAGAAGAGCAGCGCGCAGCCCGCGGTGATGGGCCGCACGCCCACGTGGTCCGACAGCGCGCCCTGGCCCCAGACGCCCAGGATGTAGCCCGCGTTCACCAGCAGGAGGAACAGGCTGCTCACGCGCGCCTGCAGCTCCGGCGGCGTGCGCGCCTGGCACACCGTCTTCAAGCCGGTGAAGGCCACCAGGTACACCGCGCCCAGGATGAACAGCGTCACCAGGGCCACCGGCAGGGAGGGGGACAGCCAGTAGGCCGCGGAGCACAGCCCCACGAGCAGCAGCGACGCCTCCAGGAAGGCCCGGCGCCCCATCCTCGCGGCGATGGGGCCGGAGCCGAACGCCGCGATGACCGCGCCCGTCCCCTGCGCGGTGAGCAGCAGGGACGTGGTCGTCGCGTCCCCACCCAGCACCTTCAGCGCGAACACCGGCACCAGGCCCACGAAGGGAGAGATGAGCAGGCCCACCAGCGCGCCGGAGCCCAGCGCGAGCGCGATGCCCGGATCCGTCCACGCCAGCCGCACGCCCCGCATGATGCCGGCCCACAGCGCCTCCACCTTCGGAGGCAGGCCACTGACCGCGCCGCGCATCCCCGCGAGCGCCAGCAGCACGGCGAGGAACGACAGCGTGTTGACGAACAGCGCCCCGGCGATGCCCACCTTCGTGAGCACCAGCGCGGCCAGCACCGGACCGATGATGCGCCCCAGGTTGAACTGCGCCGAGTCCAGGCTGAGCGCGTTGTGCAGGTCCTCGGGGGGCACCACCGCCACGGTGAGCGCCGTGGCGCAGGGGATGACCAGCGTGCTGAAGGCGCCGTTGAGCAGCGCGATGGCCGCCACCCACGGCACGGACAGGTTCCCCGTGCCGGCCAGCACCGTGAGCAGCGCGGCCAGCAGCGCCTGCACGCACACGCACACGGCCATGAAGGTGCGCCGGTCGAAGCGGTCCGCGAGCGCGCCCCCCAGCGGCGCGAGGATGAGCGACGGCAGGTGCGTCAGCGCGGCGACACCGCCCGTCCACGCGGCCTGGCCCGTCACCTCCGTGACGTAGACGCCCAGGGAGACGGACTCCATCCACGTGCCGATGTTCGACACGAGCGTGCCCAGCCACAGAAGGGTGAAGTCGCGGTGGGACAGGGCCCGGACAGCAGCCGAACGGGAAAACAGGGAGGTGGCCACGGAGAGCCTCGTTCTACTGCGCGCCCCTGACGCGTGCCCGGTAAGCCCACGCCTACACGGCGGTTGACTCCTCGCCTGCCTTGAGAGACGGGGAAAGGCATGACGCGGCACAAGGTTCTCGTGGTTCCCCGGGAAATTGCTGGCGAGCGGCTGGATCGCTTCCTGACGAAGCACGTCCCGGGCCTCACGCCGGAGCGGGCCCGGGCGCTGCTGGACGCGGGGCGGGTGCGCATCCGGGGCAAGAAGGCGCAGGCCACGCGCAAGCTGTGGGGCGGCGAGGAGCTCACGCTGGAGACGCCGGAGCCCCGGCCGTCGCCGCATGCCTCGCTGGAAGGCCCGGAGTTGCCGGTGCTGTACGACGACGCGGCGCTCGTCATCGTGGCCAAGCCGCCGGGGCTGGTGGTGGAGCCGGAGGGGCGGGCGGCGTCGGTGGTGGGGCTGCTCGCGGCGAGATGCCCCCCGTTCGACGTGGAGGGCGTGGCCGCGCCCGGCGTGGTGCACCGGCTGGACCGCGAGACGAGCGGATGTCTGGCATTGGCCCGCACGGATGACGCGGTGGCGGCGCTGCTCCTGGCGTTCCAGGAGAAGCGCGTGGACAAGCGCTACCAGACGCTGGTGCTGGGCCGTCCGCCGGAGACGGGGAGACTGGAAGGACCGTACGCGAGGGACCCGAAGGATCCGCGCCGCTTCACCACCCGCGTGCCCTCCGCGAGGCGCGCGGCGCTGACGTTCACGGTGCGCGAGCGGTTCCGGGATGGGGCGCTCCTGGACATCGACCTGGACACGGGGCGCACGCATCAGATCCGCGTGCAGCTGTCGGAAGCCGGCTTCCCGGTGCTGGGCGATTCGCTCTACGGCACGGAAGAGGCACGCAGGCACCCGGCGGCGCTCGCGGTGGGACGTCAGGCTTTGCACGCGTGGCGGCTGGAGGTTCCGTCCTCCGCGACGGGGCGGATCATCCAGGTGGAGTCGCCGCCGCCAGAGGACTTCGAGCGGGGGCTCACGGTGCTGCGTCAGACCGCGTGATAGGGTTCAGGCATTGGGGAAGAGGGGAACATGCAATCGCGGATGAAGTCGTTGGTGGTGGCCCTGTGGCTCGTGGGCTGTGGATCCTCCACGAGCCCGTCGGAGCCGGAGCGGGACGCGGGCACGCAGGTGGATGCGGGCACCCGGACCGACGCGGGCGTCACGGACGACGCGGGAACGCCTGACAGTGGCATCGCGGAGGGCCTTCCCTGCGAGAAGACCCAGGGCGTGTGCGCGGGAGCGAAGCGCGCGTGGGTGGACGGGGCCTATGAGCCCGTGTGCACGGCGCGCTCGTACGGCGCGGACTACGAGGCGTCGGAGACGCGCTGCGATGGTCTGGACAACGATTGCGACGGGGTGACGGATCCGTCGACGTGGACGGATGTCATCGCGACGAACTTCGTGGCCGACGATGACTCGGTGGACAGCCTGCCCGTGGCAGGGGGCTTCCTGATGACCTACATCGACAGCTCGGAGGGCATCAAGGTCCTCCGGTTCGACGAGTCCCTGGGCCTGCGAGGCACATCGCTCATCCCGTTGGATGCAGCTTCGTCGCCCATCACGCAGGTCCAGTTGCTGCGCACCTCGCGCGGGCTGGCGCTCTACTTCACGGCGAATCATTCCCAGTCGGGCTCCTCCTTTGCTCAGGGACACCTCGTGTATCTGGATGAGCAGGGCGTTCCGCTCGGCGCTCCCGAAGGCGTCGTCCTGTTCGAGCAGTCCCGGTACTTTGGGGGCTGGGGGGGCAGGGCGCGTGTGGCCGCATCCGTGGATGGCGCCCGGATCGCCGTGGTCTGGAACGTGGACATGCTCGATGTCCGCGAGGTGCGGGGCATGATCGTCGACGCGGATGGACAGGTCCTGGCCGAGCCCCGGGCGTTGTTCAAGTCGGACGCTTCTCATTTCCTCTCGCCCGCCGTGCTGGGCATCGAGGATGGAGGTTTCCTGATCACGGCTCATGAGGATGATGGGGATCGCGGAAAGTGGTGGTTCCGGATGCGGCGTTGGGACCGCGAACTGGGCCCCGTGGGGGAAGAGCGAGTCTTGCCCTCGGTGTACATGGCCATCCCCAAGCTCCTGATGGCGCCAGGGGAAGCCGGCGGCGGATGGGAGCCGACGTTGCTCTACCGCGAACCGGATGGGCACACGCCCCGGATCCATCAGCTGCGGTCACTCTTCGAACCGAAGATGTCCGAGACGCTGACGCCCGTGACGTGGAGCCAGTCCGCGGCGTTTGGCGCCACGGTCACCTCCCGGGGGCTCCAGCTGGCCTGGCTCGCCACGAACGTCGGGGATGTCATCCCGAGCGGTCCCTACGCGCCCTGGAATGGACGGCTCTGGGGCTTGAGCCCGTCCGGCGTCATGACGGATTGGACTCCGGGCCCCGCGCCTCTGCCCATCTATCTGCAGGGCGCCGCGGTCCGGCTGCATGAGCTTCCCGGAGGCTGGATGGGAGCCCTCCTGAGGACGGGGACGGACAATCCCCGGACCTACGCCTTCCACTCGCTTCGCTACTGCGCGCCCTGAGCCCGGCGGCTACTCGCGGCGGAGGGAGTCGTCCTCGTCCTCGGGCGGCTCCAGCCGGGCCTGCCGCTCACTGGCCTCCTGGGAGGCCTCGGCGTCACCGGCGTGTACGCGGGCCGCGGCCTCGTCGTCCTGAGCACTGGTCCATGTCGTGTGGCCTCCCGCGAAGCCCTCCAGGGGACGGGCGCCGCGATGCGCCTCCACCTCCAGGTCCTTCTGCTCCTCCGCACGAAGCCGCTCACGCTCCTGCTCTCGCTCGTGCTCATGCTGCTTCTCGAGAATCCGGTCCGCCATCGCGCATCACCTCCTGCCCTCAAGCTGCCTCTTATACACATCTCCGAGCCCACGAGACCGGAGCCTACCTCGTATGCCGTCTTCT
>NZ_RAWL01000204.1:0-15186 GCF_003668885.1 Corallococcus sp. AB049A
AAGTAGAAGGCGTTGTCGAAGAAGAGCTGCGTCACCACGAAGTCCATCCCCGCATCCACCTTGGCCTTCAGGTGTTGGAGGTCGTCCTCGCGAGACGCCGTCTCCACGTGGCCCTCCGGATAGCACGCGCCCCCCAGGCAGAAGTTGAAATCCTCTTCTCGGACGAATCGGACCAGCTCCTCCGCGTAGCGGAAGCCCCCGGGCACCGGCTCGAACTTCGTCTGCCCCTGCGGCGGGTCCCCTCGCAGCAGGAGCACGTTCTCGATGCCTGCCGCGCCGAGCCGGCGCAGCACGTCACGAAGCTCGTCCCGGGTGTGTCCCACGCACGTCAGGTGCGCCATGGCCTCGATGCCGGTGTGCTGCTTGATGTGTGTGACGAGCTCCACCGTCCGGTCGCGCGTGCTCCCGCCCGCTCCGTACGTCACCGACACGAACCCCGGCTCCAGCGGCGCAAGCTCCTCCACCGTGCGCAGGAGCGAGGCCACGCCCGCGTCCGTCTTGGGAGGAAAAAACTCGAAGGAGAAGCTCGGCTTGGAAGGGTTGAGGCAGTTGCGAATCTTCATGTCGGGATGAGTTTAGTCCCTTCCGCGTCGGCCTTGATCGGAGAAGGTGCGCCGCTATAGTCCGCGCCGTTTCGCCACCCCCCACCTGCCCATGGAGAAGTCAATGACCCGGCGTACGCCCCTCAACGAGGCCCACCGCAAGCTGGGGGCCCGGATGGTCGACTTCGTTGGCTGGGACATGCCGGTGCAGTACTCGTCCGTCATCGCCGAGCATGAAGCCGTGCGCACCGCCGTGGGCCTGTTCGACGTCTCCCACATGGGGGAAATCGAGTTCACCGGCCCTGGCGCGTTGGAGACCGTGAACCGGCTCATCTCCAACGACCTCGCCCGCTGCCAGGACGGCCAGGCCGTCTACGCGGGCCTGCTCAACGACCTGGGCGGTTTCGTGGACGACGTCGTCGCCTACCGCTTCAGCCCCGAGCGCATCCTCATCTGCGTCAACTCCAGCAACCGCGAGAAGGACTTCGCCTGGATGAGCGCGCGCGCGGAGGGGGTCAAGCCCGTGGACCGCGGCGACGAGTACGCGCAGATCGCCGTCCAGGGCCCCAAGGCCGTGGGGCTGGTGCAGCGCCTGACCCAGGCGGACCTGTCCAAGGTGGGCACCTACCGCTTCACCGAAGGGGAGGTGGCCGGCGTGAAGTCCATCATCTCCCGCACGGGCTACACCGGCGAGGACGGCTTCGAGCTGTACTGCGCCGCTGGCGACGCCGTGAAGCTCTGGGACGCGCTCCTGGAGGCCGGGCAGCCGGACGGCGTGAAGCCCTGCGGCCTGGGCGCTCGCGACTCGCTGCGCACGGAGATGAAGTACGCGCTGTACGGCAACGACATCGACGACGCGCACACCGCCCTGGAGGCGGGCCTGGGCTGGATCGTCAAGCTGGACAAGGCGGGCGGCTTCATCGGCAAGGACGCGCTCGTCGCGCAGAAGGCCGCGGGCGTCCCTCGCAAGCTCGTGGGCTTCGAGCTCACCGGCGCCGGCATCCCGCGCCACGGCTACCCCATCCTCAAGGACGGCGTCCGCGTGGGTGAGGTGACGAGCGGTACGCAGGGCCCCACGGTGAAGAAGCCCATCGGCATGGGCTACGTGCCCACGAACCTGGCCACCGAAGGCTCCACCTTCGACGTGGAGATCCGCGGCCGCGCCGTGCCCGCGGTCGTCGTGAAGACCCCCTTCCTCAAGAAGTCCTGATTCCTTCCCGTTCGCACCCGTTGCGAGGAGCCGCCTCCATGTCTGACAACATCCCGCAGGACCTGAAGTACACGAAGGAACACGAGTGGGCCCGCATCACCGGCAAGACCGTGGTGGTGGGCGTCACGGCCCACGCCCAGGAGTCGCTGGGCGACGTCGTGTACGTGGAGCTGCCCAAGCTGGGCGCCACCCTCACCGAGGGCAAGAACTTCGGCGTCATCGAGTCCACCAAGGCCGTGTCGGACCTGTTCGCCCCCATCTCCGGCACCGTGGTGAAGGTGAACGACGAGCTGACCGGCAACCCGTCCCTCATCAACTCCGACCCGTACGGGAAGGGTTGGATTGTGGAGGTCGAGCCCTCGGACGCCGGGCAGGTGGGCAAGCTCCTGGACGCCGCCGCCTACGAGCCGCTCACCAAGTAGTCACGCGCGCGCAAGAAGTCCGGCGTCCCGGTTGTTAGAGACGCTCCATGAGGCACCGAGCCCGCTCGGACGCCGACCTTCTTGACGCACCTCACGCGAGCCCTTCCGACCATGTCCCTCAACTGGAAGTACCAGGAGTCCTTCGCCGGCCGGCACATCGGCCCGGAGACCCCTGAAGTGAAGCAGATGCTGTCCACGCTGGGCGTCACCTCGCTCGATGCCTTCATCGAGAGCGCCGTGCCCCCCGCCATCCGCTCCCAGGAGCCCCTGCGCCTGCCCGCCGGCCGTGGCGAGAACGAGGTGCTGGCGCAGCTGGAGGCCATCGCGGCGAAGAACCAGGTGTTCCGGTCCTTCATCGGCATGGGCTACAGCGACACCCACGTCCCCAACGTCATCCTGCGCAACATCTTCCAGAACCCGGGCTGGTACACCCAGTACACGCCCTACCAGGCGGAGATCGCCCAGGGCCGTCTGGAGGCGCTGCTCAACTTCCAGACGATGGTGACGGACCTCACCGGCATGGAGGTGGCCAACGCCTCCCTGCTGGACGAGGGCACCGCCGCGGCGGAGGCCATGGCGCTGGCCATGCACGCCAAGGGCGACGGCACCGGCGCGTTCTTCGTCTCCGACGCCTGCCACCCGCAGACGGTGGACGTGGTGCGCACGCGCGCGATTCCGCTGGGCGTGGAGGTCGTCGTGGGCGACCACCGCACGGTGGACCTGTCCGCGAAGAAGTTCTTCGGCGCGCTGGTGCAGTACCCGGCCACGGACGGCGTGGTGCACGACTACCGCGCCTTCGGTGAGAAGGTGCACGCGGCGGGCGGCCTGTTCGTCGTCGCGGCGGACCTGCTGGGCCTCACGCTGCTCACGCCCCCGGGCGAGTTCGGCGCGGACGCGGTGGTGGGCAGCGCGCAGCGCTTCGGCGTGCCGCTGGGCTACGGCGGCCCGCACGCCGCCTTCTTCGCCACGAAGCACGCCTACACCCGCGTGATGCCGGGCCGCCTCATCGGCGTGTCCGAGGACTCGCAGGGCCGGCCCGCGCTGCGCATGGCGCTGCAGACGCGCGAGCAGCACATCCGCCGTGAGAAGGCCACGAGCAACATCTGCACCGCGCAGGTGCTGCTGGCCGTGATGGCCGGCATGTACGCCGTCTACCACGGGCCGGAGGGCCTCAAGGCCATCGCGGAGCGCGTGCACGGCCTCACGGTGGTGCTGTCGCGGGGCCTGGCGAAGCTGGGCTTCAAGCCGAAGTACGACCAGTTCTTCGACACGCTGCGCGTGGAGCTGACGTCTCCGCAGGTGCGCGGGGTGCTGGCCGCCGCGGAAGCCGCGAAGATGAACTTCCGCCGCATCGACGAGAAGACGCTGGGCCTGGCGCTGGACGAGACGACGCGCCCGAGCGACGTGCAGGACATCCTCGCGGCCTTCATCCAGGGCGCGAACAAGTCCGCGTCCCCGGTGAACCTGGACGAGGTCGCCGAAGGCCTGGAGAGCCCGCTGGCGCCGGAGCTGCGCCGCACGAGCGCGTACCTCACGCACCCGGTCTTCAACCGCTACCACTCCGAGACGGAGATGCTGCGGTACGTGCGCCGGCTGGAGGCGAAGGACCTGTCCCTCACGCACTCCATGATTCCGCTGGGCAGCTGCACCATGAAGCTCAACGCCACCGCGGAGATGATCCCGGTGACGTGGCCGCAGTTCAGCAAGCTGCACCCGTTCGCGCCCACCTCGCAGGCGGCCGGCTACAAGGTCATCTTCGAGCAGCTGGAGAACGCGCTGTCGCAGGTGACGGGCTTCGCCGGGTGCTCGCTGCAGCCCAACGCGGGCAGCCAGGGTGAGTACGCGGGCCTGCTCGTGATTCGCGCGTACCACCAGGCGCGCGGGCAGGGGCACCGCGACGTGTGCCTCATCCCGTCCTCCGCGCACGGCACCAACCCGGCCTCCGCGGTCATGGCCGGCTACCGGGTCGTCGTCACCAGGTGCGACGAGAACGGCAACATCGACCTGGACGACCTGCGCGCCAAGGCGGACGAGCACAAGGACAAGCTCGCCTCGCTGATGGTGACGTACCCGTCCACGCACGGCGTGTTCGAGGAGGAGATCCGGGAGATCTGCTCCATCATCCACGAGCGCGGCGGCCAGGTGTACATGGACGGCGCCAACCTCAACGCGCAGGTGGGCCTCACCGCGCCGGGCCTGGTGGGCGCGGACGTCTGCCACATCAACCTGCACAAGACGTTCTGCATCCCGCACGGCGGTGGCGGCCCGGGCATGGGCCCCATCTGCGTGGCGCCCCACCTGGTGAAGTTCCTCCCCGGACACCCCGTCATCCAGACGGGCGGGGCGGAGGCCATTGGCGCCATCAGCGCGGCGCCGTGGGGCAGCGCCAGCATCCTGCTCATCTCCTGGATGTACGTGCAGATGATGGGCGGCGAGGGCCTGACGCAGGCCACGAAGATGGCCATCCTCAACGCCAACTACGTCGCGGAGCGGCTGCAGCCGCACTACCCGGTGCTCTACCGGGGCAAGCGCGGCCGGGTGGCCCACGAGTGCATCGTGGACCTGCGCCCGCTGAAGAAGACCGCGGGCGTGGAGGTGGAGGACGTGGCCAAGCGCCTCATGGACTACGGCTTCCACGCGCCCACCGTGTCGTTCCCGGTGGCGGGCACGCTGATGATCGAGCCCACGGAGTCCGAGTCCAAGGCGGAGCTGGATCGCTTCTGCGACGCGATGATCGCCATCCGCCAGGAGATCCGCGACGTGGAGGAGGGCCGCGCGCCCAAGGACAACAACGTCCTGAAGAACGCGCCGCACACCGCGCGCACGCTCACCGCGCCGGAGTGGAACCGCCCGTACACCCGCGAGCAGGCCGTGTTCCCCACGCCGTGGGTCCGCGACAACAAGTTCTGGCCGTCCGTGGGACGCCTGAACAACGTGCTGGGTGACCGCAAGCTCGTGTGCTCGTGCCCTCCCATCGAGGACTACGACACGCCCTCGCAGAAGGTCGCCTAAGCGGCGTCACAGGCAGCAGTCACCGGGGCCGTCTTCCAGTTCAACGGAAGGCGGCCCTCGTGTTTTCAGCGGGCCTTCGCGGGCTCCACGTGGACCACCACGTCCACGACCTGCGGATAGGCGCCGTGCAGCGTCTCCTCCACCTTGTCAGCCACTTCGTGGGCCTGCGCGGTGGTGAGCTGCGGGTCGACCTCAATCTTCAGGTCCACGTAGACGCTCTCCTCCATGCCCCGGCTGCGCACGTCGCGGCACGAGCGCACGCCCGCCACCGCCAGCGTGTGCTGGGACACCTGCGCCGGATCCAGGCGCGCGGTGTCGGAGAGGATGCCCACCGCCTGCCGGACGATGCCGTAGGCCACCCACGCCACGAAGACCATCACCGCCAGCGCCACCAGCCCGTCCGCGCGAGGGAAGCCCAGCGCCACGAGGCCAATGGACACGAGCACCGCGATGGTCACGAACACGTCCGACAGCGTGTGCTGCGCGTCCGCGAGCAAGAGGGCGCTCTTGTACTTCTGCCCGTAGTGCCGCTCCACGCGGGTCACGACGAGGTTGATGACCAGCGTGAAGACCATCACCGCGGCCATCGTCACGGACACCGTGGGGTGCTTGTCGTGCAGGAGCGAGTCGAACGCCATGCGCCCCAGCTCCAGCATGCCCACGCCAATCATCGCGCCGATGCCCAGCGACGCGAGCGCCTCGAACTTGCCGTGGCCGTAGGGGTGGTCCGCGTCCGCCGGCTGTGACGCGACGCCCATGGCGACAAGGCCCAGCACGTTGGAGCTGCCGTCGATGAACGAGTGCAGCCCGTCCGCCGTCACCGACGCGGACTGGGCCATGAGGCCGAAGACGAGCTTGGCCGCGGCCACCACCCAGTTGGCCACGAGGATGGCCAGCAGGACGAAGCGGACCTTCCGGTTGCGCTCCTGGAGCGCGGCGCTGCGGTCGACGAGAGGGGCTTCCACGGCGGGGCAGGGTAGTGCTCCACGCCGTCCACCGCGAGGCCTGCGTGGGGCCTACTGTCGGAACAGCCGCATCCGGGGGCCGCCGCCCATCTCCAGGAAGAAGCCGAACTGGAAGCGCACCGTCGCGTCCTGGCCCAGCAGGCCCGACGGCGGGTTGGGGAAGGGCTGCGCGCGCTTGAAGGACGCCACGGCCTCCATGTCCAGGAAGTCCAGGCCGCTGCTCTTCTCCACCTGGATGTCCTTCACCGCGCCGCGCTCGTCCAGGGTGATGGAGAGCAGCGTCTGCCGGTCGCGCCCGGCGTAGATGTTCCCCGTCGGGTCGCGCTGGCGCAGCTGCTCGTTGGGGTTCCAGTGCATGCCCACGCTCTGCTTCACGCGGTTGAAGAAGCTGGCGTACTTCCACTCGCGCGTGTTGAGGAAGGTGCCGTCGCCCTCCTCCTGGTCGCGGAGCATGTCGTTGGGCGCCGCGCCCACCACCTTGTCCATGGCCGCCTGCGACGGCATCAGCGTGGCCAGGCCCGGGGAGCCCACGCGGCCCGCGGAGCCCTCCTGCTCACTTTCCTCGCTCTGGCCGGGCTGGATGCGCAGGCGCTTCGCGTTGCCTTCGGTGGCGTCGCTCTCCGACTGGTTCTTCACCGCCATGCCCGGGCCGCGCTCGCGCGGATCCGTCTTCATGGCGATCTCCTGCTTGCGGCGCGTCTCCGGCATCTCGAAGACGGGCTTCTTGCCGCCCTGGGACGGGGCCCGGTCATCCGCGCCCGTGCCGTTGTTGCCCGACACGCGCGGGGGCTGCACCTGGTCCTGCGCCGCGCCCTCCTGCTTCTGGGGCGCCGTCCGCTGGGGCATGGCGTTGCGGTAGAAGGCCGTCTGGTCGCGCGCGCGCGTCTCCTGCTCCACCGTGTTGTTGTGCTCGGCCAGGTACTTCGCGTCCGGGGACTGCTGATCATTGCCCGGGGCCACGTCCACCACCTGGCCGTTGGGCTTCGTCTCGTCCGGCTTCTTCTCTTCCTTCGGCTCGCGCTTCTCCGTGGGACGGGGCTTCGTCTGCTGCGGAGTCGCCGTCCCGCGGTTCTTCGCCCACTGGTCCGACGTGAGCGGCCTCACCGCCACGGAGGTGGGCCGGGCAGGGCGCTTCTCATGGGGGAGGGTGCCCTGCACGGCGGACACCAGCAGCACGAAGCCCACGAAGGCGGCCTGGGCCAGGAGCGCCAGGACGGCCGCCACCAGATAGCGCAGCAGGCCGCGCTGCTTCCGCGCGCGGCGCTGACGCCAGTCTGTCGAGGAACCCGTGCCCACGGCCTGATGATAAACCTCCGGACCGCTTCTTCAGTCCCGAACGTGCGGCCCGTAACAGCCGGGACATGGAAGAGATTCACGAGCGCGTGCGTTGTCGCGCCCGAAATGTCCGCTTCATCTCAGTAGATGGGGGCCACCTCCGCCCCATTGAAATAGAAGCGAAGGATCTCCGGATAGCGCTGCCCGGCCTCCGCCCGGCCGATGGCGCCTGTCTGACACATGCCCACGCCGTGGCCCCAGCCGCCGCCCCGGAACAGCCATCCGGTGAGCCGGCCCTCGGCGTCCCGCTCGGCCTCCACGGTGGCCATGCTGCTGTTGAGCATCCCGAAGAGCCGCCGGATGTTCAGCTCCCCGCGAACCTGGGTGGCGCCCTTCGTGCCGGACACGGTGAGCAGCCGGGCACGCCCGGACACCCCGCGCTCGGACAGGGCGAGCCCCTGGATGGACCCCACGCCCAGCTTCTCCGTGAGCGCGTCCACCTGGCCTTGAGTGAAGCGCTTCTCCCACCGGAACTTCGTGGGCTGCGCGAAGCTGGACAGCTTGCACGCGGCGGGCACGTCCGACGTCGCCAGCCATGCCTTGAGGTTGGACGGGCCGGGCACGTCCGGCGCGGGCTCCAGCAAGTCCGGCCGGCCGCGCAGGCTGGCATCGGGCGGGCCGCCCCACACCACGTCGTTGTCCTCGGTGTGGCCGCCGCACACGGCGCTGTAGACGGAGTCCACCAGCCGCCCGTCCTGGCTGAACAGGGCCTGCCCCCGGGTGGCCTCCACCGCGGCCGTGGTGCTGGCCGCCTCGCCGGTGCGGCCCCGGTACACCGCGCAGTGCTGCTCCGAGCAGAGCAGGTACGGATCCGCCAGGTGCTTGATGCCCACCTTCGCCAGCACCTCGCCGCGCGCGGTGACGGCCTGGGCCTTGAGGGCTTCGGGGTGGGCGCGCGCGAAGATTTCGGACGGCACCAGCCCCTTGAGCAGGTCCTCCAGGCCCACCACGTTCACCACCGCGAGCTTGCCGCTCCGGTCCACCGCGAACTGGAGCGCACCGCGGAAGCTGCGGTCCTCGAAGGCGTGGAAGTCGTAGCCCACGCCGTACTCCACCTGCCGCACGTCGAAGCCGCTGCCATCCGGCGTCTCCGCGTCCAGCCGGTCCTGCGCCAGGCCCACCACGGCGTCGTTCTCGTCCTTCAGCTCCAGGATGGCGCTGGACGGCTTGCGGACCTCCTCGAAGAGGGTGGTGCGCTGGCCGTAGCGGCGCAGCAACTCCGCCTGTTGCTCCGCCGCGGCCGCGGGCGTCAGCGCCTCGTCGCCCAGGAGGAGGTAGCGCCGGTTGTCGATGACCTTCCCCGCGATACCGTACACGGAGCCCAGCGTGTGCGTGCGCACCGCGAACCCGCGCGAGCGCCACGTCTCCTGCGCCTCCGCGAGCCCCGCCTTGTCCGCGAAGCGGAACTCGCCCAGCTGCACGCGCGCGCTCCACTGGGCCGGCTCGCCCTGCGTCACCCGCACCGTCCAGCGCGAGCCCGCGGGCGCGTCCAGCATCTTGTCGCCCGGGCCTCCGAAGCGCAGGCGCATCCGGCTTCGCGGTGAGAACGTCACCACGTCGCGCCCCTCCATCAGCTTGATGGGCAGGCGCGGCTCGCCGTTGCGGAAGTCCAGGCGCTTCAGTTCCTCCGGCCCGGGCAGGCCCGACGTGAGCGGATCCTCCAGGCCACTTGGAGCCGCCGGAGGCTTCACGCCCGCGTCCACGGGCTTCGCGGGGACGGAGACCTCCGGCTCGCCCACGCCCCGGGTGCTGGGGGCAGGAGTGGGCGCCGGCGTGGCGCAGGAGACGAGCAGCAGGGCGGTCAGGAGCAGGACGGCTTTGGACACGGCGGCGGCACCGTAGCCGCCATGGGGCCAACCGTCACGGTTCTCCCTCCCCCTGCGGCGCGTCCGTTGCCGGATGACCGGCAGTGAATAGAACGCCCAAGGCCACGCGTTGCCCCTGCTCATGCGAATTTCTGGAGGCAACCGATTGAAGACGCGACAGACCCTGGTGGCCTCCCTGGCCGCTTGCACCCTGATGCTTGGACTGCCCGCCTGTGGCGGCGGCGGTGGTCCGGGCGGGGGCACCGGCGCAGGAACGGGCGGCTCGTCCAACGCGGGCACCCAGGCGCCCGCGACGAACGCGGGGACCGGTGGTTCGGGCACGGTGCAGAAGACGAACACGACGCCGGGCAAGGCACCCCCCATCGGCGTGCAGCCGGTGGAGAACACCCCCGCCGCGCGGATGCCGGAGCACGCGGACCATGCGCCCCTCGCGGGGCCCGGTCCCCAGCCGGCCGTCAGCGCCCAGGCCATGGCGGAGACCGCCGCCACCACGCCCGCCCACGACTGGGTGGTGTCCCCCAACGGCAACGACGGCGCCGAGGGCTCGGAAGCCGCGCCGCTGCGCACCATCGGCATGGCGGTGAGCAAGGCGGGCCCCGGTGACCGCATCCGCGTGCTCGCGGGCACCTACGCGGAGCGCGTGGTGCTGGGCGACAACGCGAAGGCCGGCACGCCCGAGGCGAAGATCACGCTCCAGGGCGAGGGCCTTCCCAAGCTCACCCCCGGCAGCGGCTCCGGCGCGGCGGTGCAGGTGCGCCGTCCGAACTGGGTCATTGACGGGTTCGACATCGACGTGGAGGGGCAGCCCATCTTCGGCGTGACGTTCGAAGGGGACGTGCAGGGCTCGGTGCTGGCCAACTCGGACCTGCACAACGGCACCGGCGGCGCGGGCGTCACCTTCTTCAACAACGCCAAGGGCCCCACCATCGAGAACAACAACATCCACGACTTCGTGCGGACCACCGGCAACAAGGACTCGCACGGCATCGTGATGCAGCCCGCGTCCTACGACGTGACGGTGCGCAACAACGACATCCACGACAACTCGGGTGACTCCGTGCAGTGCCTGGGGCCCGAGGGCTTCAGCCAGCTGCCGCCCGCCACGGGCCTCCTGGTGGAGAACAACCACTTCTTCAACAACCGGGAGAACGCCGTGGACATCAAGACGTGCCACGACGTCATCATCCGCAACAACCGGATGCACCACTTCCTGCCGTCGGAGACGGCCAAGGGCGATGTGGTCGTCATCCACTACTCCGCCAACAACGTGCTGGTGGAGGACAACGAGGTGTATGACGGCGCCAAGGGCATCTCCGTGGGCGGCAACCACGAGGGCCCCGTGCCCCAGTCCGTCGTCGTGCGCCGCAACCGCGTGCACGACATCACCGACGCGGGCGGCGGCGAAGGCACCGCCATCCGCCTGGAGAACTCCAAGGGCACCGTGGTGGTGAACAACACCATCACCCGCTCCAGGGCCGGCATCATCCTGGGCCACGGCACCGGCGGCCCCACGGAGGCCCTGCGCGTGGAGAACAACCTCGTGGACTCGCCCATCAGCGTGGACATGGGCGGCCAGGCGCCCGGCTTGAAGATGAGCAACAACCTCTATCCGGCCGGCACGCAGTTCAAGAACAACGGCCAGCTCCAGGCGCTGGACGCCTTCAAGTCCGCGGTGGGGGACTCCACCTCCAACGGCGGTGACGTGACGGTGTCGGAACTCTTCGCGCCGTCCCCGGCCGCCCAGGACAAGGGGCTGGACCAGGGCCAGCCCTTCTGCGGCGCGGCCCCTGACATCGGCGCGGTGGAGCTGGGCTGCTAGGCCCACCCGGGAAAGCACCCCCGGAAAAGCAGAAGGCCCGATGCGGAAGTTTCCGCATCGGGCCTTTTTTCTGTGAGGCGCCACCCGGATTCGAACCGGGGAATGAAGGTTTTGCAGACCTTTGCCTTACCACTTGGCTATGGCGCCGCAGCGATTGGGGCCGGGTTTATACGCAGCCCCGGGTGAGCCGGTCAAGGAAGCAACACCATCCAGGCGCGCTTCTCCTCCCGCTACGATGCGGCGCGGGGCGTCAGGCCCTGGCAAGCGAGGGAGCACACGATGCTGCACGGCCATGGAGTCTTCCAGGAAGAGCACGAGGCCTTCCGCCGCACCGTCCGGGCGGTGGTGGACAAGGAGCTGCGCCCGTTCGCGGCGGACTGGGAGGCCCGGGAGGAGTTCCCCCGGGAGCTCTTCACCCGCTTCGGCGAGCTGGGCTTCCTGGGCCTGAGGTACCCGGAGGCCTATGGGGGCACGGCGGCCGGCGAGCTCTATGAGGCGGTGCTCCTGGAGGAGCTGGGCCGCTGCGGCTCCGGCGGCGTGGCCGCGGGGCTGGCGGGGCAGTTCACCATCGCCACCGGCCCCATCCACCTCTTCGGCACGGAGGCCCAGAAGCAGCGCTGGCTGGCCCCGGCCATCCGGGGGGAGAAGATTGGCGCCCTGGGCATCACCGAACCGGACGCCGGCTCGGACGTGGCGGGGCTGCGCACCACGGCCCGCCTCGATGGGGACCACTACGTCGTCAACGGCTCCAAGACGTACATCACCAACGGGGTGCGGGCGGACTTCGTGGTGCTGGCGGTGAAGACGGACCCGTCGCGAGGCCACAAGGGGCTGTCCATGCTGGTGGTGGAGCGGGGCACGCCCGGCTTCAGCGTGGGGCGCAAGCTCCAGAAGGTGGGCTGGCGCGCGTCCGACACGGCGGAGCTCTTCTTCGAGGACTGCCGCGTGCCCGCGGAGAACCTGCTGGGCGTGGAGAACCAGGGCTTCTCGCAGATCATGGGCAACTTCCAGTGGGAGCGCCTGTCGCTCGCGCTGGGGGCCATTGGCGCCATGGACGACATGCTGGACACCGTGCTGGAGCACGTGAAGCAGCGCCGCGCCTTCAATCAGACGCTGGCGGGCTTCCAGGTGGTGCGCCACAAGCTGGCGGACCTGTACACCGCCCGTGAGTGCGCGCGGCAGCTCACCTACCACGCACTGCGCCTGCACGTGGCCGGCGAGTACGCCGTCGCGCAGACCTCCATGGCCAAGAAGGTCGCCACGGAGACCTGCTGCCGCGTGGCCGACGAGTGCCTCCAGCTCCACGGCGGCGCGGGCTACATGATGGAGTACGACATCCAGCGTCACTGGCGCGACGCGCGGCTGGGGCCCATTGGCGGCGGCACCAGTGAGGTGATGAACGAAATCATCGCCAAGCAGCTGGGGCTCTAGCGCCCGGGGACCTCCCAGGGGCAGGCGGGCGGACAGGCGGGAAGAGGGGAAAAAGCCCTCCGGTTCATGTTCGATGGAGTCTGTCGCCTGGGGGAGGTCCCGGTGGAGCCCACCATCATCTGCGATGAGCTGTTCATGCGTCTGGGGGACGAGGATGTCCTCGTCCTGGATTGCCGCGACGCGATGGACTGGGAGCGGTTTGAAATCCACATCCCCGGCGCGCTGCGCATGACGGCCTCGGAGATCGCCCACGACCTGTCGATGCTGCCGGACGACGAGCTCATCGTCCTGTGCGGCACCACCCAGGACTGCGCGGACATCCGCCGCATCTGCCGCGTGTTGCGCCTGAGGGGGCGCAATGCCGTCTGCCTCGCCGGCGGACTGCATGCCTGGGTGACGGGGGGCTACCCCACGGAACGCCACGCGCGCGCTCCCTCCCACGCCCACCGGTGAGCGGCGGATGCAGCGCGTCGTGAAACGGTGTAAGGACCGCCCTGCCGTCCCCACCGGAGACTCCCCACGATGGCCAAGCTTCGCGCCGTGCTCATTGGCGCCACCGGACTCGCGGGTCAGCAGTTCATCGCTGCCCTGAAGGACCACCCGTTCATCGAGCTCACCGGGCTCGCCGCCTCGCCCCGCTCCGCCGGCAAGACGTACGCGGACGCCCTGCGCGCCTCCAACGGCATGCTGGCCTGGTTCGTCCCGGAGCCGCTGCCGGAGGCCATCGCGCGCATGACCGTGGTCAGCGGCGACGCCGTCCAGGCCAGGGACTACGACATCGCCTTCTCCGCCGTGGAGGCGGACGTCGCCCGGGAAATCGAGCCGCGCCTGGCCCGGGACATCCCGGTGTTCTCCGCCGCGAGCGCCTTCCGCTACGAGGCGGACGTGCCGCTGCTCATCCCCCCCGTGAACGCCGCCCACGCCCCGCTCATCAACGAGCAGCGCCGGCAGCGCGGGTGGAAGGGCTTCATCGTCCCCATCCCCAACTGCACCACCACCGGCCTGGCCGTGACGCTGGCCCCCCTGGCCGAGCGCTTCGGCGTGAAGGCCGTGCTGATGACCAGCCTCCAGGCCATGTCCGGCGCCGGGCGGTCTCCGGGCGTCATCGGCCTGGACATCCTCGACAACGTCGTGCCCTACATCCCCAAGGAGGAGCACAAGGTCGAGGTGGAGACGAAGAAGATCCTCGGGGCGCTCAACCCCGCGGGCGCGGCGCTCACCCCGCACGACGTGCGCGTCTCCTGCACCTGCACCCGCGTGGCCGTCCTGGAGGGGCACACCGAGTCCGTCTTCGTGTCCCTGGGGAAGAAGGCCACCGTCGCGGAGGTCGCCCAGACGATGCGCGAGTGGCAGGGTGCCCAGGTGGCGAAGGACCTGCCGTCCTCGCCGCCCCGGTGGATTGAAGTGCTGGACGACCCGTTCCGCCCCCAGCCGCGCATGGACCGGGAAACCCACGGCGGCATGGCCACCACGGTGGGCCGCATCCGCGAGGACGGGGTGCTGGAGAACGGCTTCAAGTACGTGCTCGTCTCCCACAACACCAAGATGGGGGCCGCCAAGGGGGCCATCCTCGTCGCGGAGCTGCTGCGGGCGCAGGGCTTGCTGGGCTGACCGGGGAAGCGGGCGGGGTGGGGCCCTAAATTCAGGGTGCCAACCCTGGCCGCAACCATCTACTGTGCGCGGCCACGGACGCGCGGATTTCCGCACAGAGGAGAGATCAACATGGCCTACGTCGTCGCCGAGCCTTGCATCAAGTGCAAGTACACCGACTGTGTCGAGGTGTGCCCGGTCAACTGCTTCTACGAGGGCGCGAACTTCCTCGTGATCCACCCGGACGAGTGCATCGACTGTGGCGCTTGCGAGCCCGTCTGCCCGACCAAGGCGATCTTCCCCGAGACCGAGCTGCCCTCGGAGTGGTCGGAGTACAAGAAGCTCAACACCGACTACTCCTCCAAGTGGCCCAACATCGCGGAGAAGAAGGCCGCCCTGCCCGAGGCCGAGGAGTACAAGGACAAGAAGGGCAAGCGCGCGGAGCTGAGCACCGCGCCCGGGAAGTAACCGCGGGCCGAGCCGCCCGAGCGCGCCCGTCGTGATGAAGGCCCTCGCGCCCCCAGGCGTGAGGGTCTTCGTCGTTCGTGGAGTCAGGACGTTCACCCCGCCTGGAGGACGCTGAGCCGCAGCCCCCGGGCCTCCAGCGCGTCGCGCAGCCGGGCCACGTCCTCGGTGGGAACGGGCCCATGGCGGCCCTGGATGCGCAGCGCCACCTCCCGGGGCCCCGTGCGCTCCACCTCCACGGTGGCCTCCATGGGCCCGCGCAGGCTCAGGCCCAGCGCCGGCCGCTGGGACTTCACGAAGACCTCGATCTTCTCGATGAGCGCCAGGGTGGATTCGACCTGCGCGACGGGCGGACCGGATGGCCCGGTGCTCTCCGGGGCGCCGCTCGCCACGCGGGCAGCCTCGGGCGTGGAGGCGCGCGCCAGGCCCTCTTCACGGGTGGGAGCGGGAAGGGGAGGCGACGCCGGGCGGGGTTCCGGGCGGAACGAGCGTTCCACCTCGCGGGCCAGCAGCTCCGATGCCCGGTGGGAGGCCTGCGTCCCGCCTTCCGCCAGCGCCTCGTGGCGCAC
>NZ_RAWL01000205.1:0-15059 GCF_003668885.1 Corallococcus sp. AB049A
CCGCAGGAGGCCGCACCCGCTTCCGGGAGCGCCCCCGTGGAGACTCCGGTGGCCGCCGAGGTGGCTGTCGCCGCCGAGGCCACCGAGGTCCCGGAGCCCCAGCCCGCGCCGGAAGCCAGCACCTCGCCTGCCGCCGAACCCCAGGCCCCGGAGACCGTGGCCGCCAGCCCCGCGCCGGAGCCGGACGCGCCCGCTGTCACGACCACCCAGGGCGAGTCGGAGCCGAACCCCGCCCCGGCGACGCCGGCCCTGGACGCCAGCACCAGCGCGCTGGCCCGGATCCCGGCCACCGGGGCCACCCGCGCCGCCGTGCGGCCCCTGACGTCGCGGCCCATCGACTCGCGTCCGGCGCAGAACGGCCCCACGGGGCCGGGCAGCGTGAAGAGCCCCACGGTCCGCAAGCTCGGGGACGCCCAGGTCCTGGCCCAGGACTCCGCCATCGCGACCGCCGAGTCCGCGCTGGCCCAGGTGGCCGCCAAGGTCCGCGACGCCCGCCCCCGGGGCGTGGACATCCCGTCCGACGCCGAGTTCAACGGCGAGCTGCTGCGCCGCGTCCGCGAGGCCCGCGGCCTGTCCATCCACCAGCTGGCGGACCGCACCCGCATCTCCGTGCGTCACCTGGAGAACGTGGAGGCGGACCGCTACTCCGCGCTCCCCACCACGGTGTACCTGCGGGGCATCCTCATGAACCTGGCCCGCGAGCTGGGCCTGGACCCCCTGCGTGTGTCCAAGAGCTACCTCGCGCTGTTCTCCGAGAAACCCGCCAAGTCGGGCCGTTGACCGGCAGTCGGCCAGCCCCCCTCCCGTGCGACGGGAAAAGTTGACTCGCACGGGGTGGGTGCCTAAGTAGTGGCACGATGACGGAAGAGGAAAAGGTCAAGGCGATGCGACTCGCTCGCGCGATCGCCTCCGATATCTCGCTCTACAACGAGCAGAAGATCATCAAGGGCATCGAGCAGGACAACCTTTTCGAGGTCCTCAAGGAGGAACTGGAAGAGGGGCGCGCGCTCTACAAGAGCCGCGTGAGCGCGGAGATCAGCACCCAGGCGAACTTCTTCGAGCGCGCCATCAATGACATCGTGCTGCGCTCCAAGGCGCACGTGAAGTCGAAGATCTGGTAGCGCCCGCCGCCGTGGCCCCACCCGACACGCGCGAGCACCGCGCCCTCCCCGAAGCCCGGGGCGAGCGGCTGGATGCGTACCTGGCCCGCGCGTTCCCGGACCTCACCCGCTCCCGCCTCCAGGGCCTCATCGCCGACGGGCACGTCCTGTCCGACGGCAAGCCCGCCAAGGCCGCGCAGCGCCTGCGCGGGGGCGAGGTGCTACAGCTCCACGTCCCGGCGCCCGTCGCCGCGATTCCCCAGGCCGAAGCGCTGCCCGTGTCCGTGCTGCACGAGGACCGCGACCTCGTCGTGGTGGACAAGGCCGCCGGCATGGTGGTGCACCCGGGCGCGGGCCACGCGTCCGGAACGCTGGTCAACGCGCTCCTGCACCGCGTGAAGGACCTGGCCGGCGTGGGCGGCGAGCTGCGCCCCGGCATCGTCCACCGGCTGGACAAGGACACCACCGGCTGCCTCGTCGTCGCCAAGCACGAGCAGGCGCTGGTGGCGCTCCAGAAGGCCTTCAAGACGCGCGAGGTCCAGAAGACGTACCTGGCCCTGGTGCACGGCGTGCCGCCCGGAGAGGGCCGCATCGAGACGCTCTACGGCCGCCACCCCATCCACCGCCAGAAGTTCACCGGCAGGGTGAAGGAGGGCAAGCCCGCCATCACCTTGTTCCGCGTGCGCGAGGCCTTCGACGGCGCCGCGCTGGTGGAGGTGGACCTGCTCACCGGCCGCACGCATCAGATCCGCGTCCACCTGGCGGAGGCCGGCCACCCGCTCCTGTGCGACGCGCTCTACGGCGCGGGCCGCAAGGCGAAGGGCGCGGTGGCCCAGGCGCAGGAGGCGCTGGGACGGCAGGCGCTGCACGCGTGGCGCCTGGCCTTCGAACACCCGCGCACCCACAAGGCGCTGGACCTGGAGGCCCCCCTGCCGGAGGACTTCCAGAAGGCGCTCACGCTGCTGCGCGAGGCCAGCATCCCCGCGAGGCCTCCCGTGAAGGCGAAGGCCCCGGCGAAGAAGACTACAGGCCGGAAACGCTGAGCTGCTGCTGGCGGCGGGAGAGGACCTTGATGGGCTGGATGGCCATCACCCGCATGAAGACGGACAGCAGCTCCGGGTCGAACTTCTGGCGCATCTCCGTCCACATCAGCATCAGCGCGACCTCCGGGCCGTACGCGTCGCGGTAGGGCCGGCGGGACGTGAGCGCGTCGTACGCGTCGCAGATGGCGATGATCTTCGCGTACACCCCCAGGTTCGTCTTGGGGATGATCATCTGGATGTTGCCGCGCGCGTCGCGCACCGCGGTGCCGTAGTCCGTCTTGTGCTCGAACGTCGTCACCACGCGCAGGAGCGTGGAGCGGCTGAAGCCCTTCTCCATCAGGATGTTGCGCACGCTGATGAGCGGCGCGCGCGCCACGGTCGTCTTCTCGTCCGCGGTGAGGGCGCCGCGCTTGGTGGCCAGCTCCTCCGGCAGCGTCGTCATGCCCGCGTCGTGGAAGAGCGCGATGTAGCCCAGGTCGCGCAGCTGCGGCTTGGTGAGCCCCAGCTCCGCGCCGAAGACGATGCACATCAGCGCCACGTTCACCTGGTGGTAGACGAGGTAGTCCTCCTCGCGCTTCTGCGTCGTCATGCCCAGGAAGTGGGTGCGCTGATCGAAGGAGATGTCCACGAAGTCCTGCACCAGGCGCAGCGCCCGCGAGGAGCCAATGGGCTTCCCCGCGCGCACGGACTCCAGGTACTTCTGCAGGAAGAACACCGCGCGGGCATACACGGTCATCGCGTACTTCTTGCGGTCGACCTTCTGGTCGCCCGGCGCATCCATGTCCTTGTTCAGCTTCTCCCGGAGCTTGGAGAACTTCGCCACGCGCATGTTGAGGAGCTTGCGCCCCTGCAGGCCGTCCTCCTCTGAAGTGGCGGACTGCTCCTTGCTGAAGATCCAGATGAAGTTCTTCAGCTCCTGCACCGTGACGGGCTTGGTCAGCGTGATGCCGCCCACGTCCTTGGCGCGCAGCTCCGACAGCAGGTAGCGCTGGTTTTCGATGGAGTTGAGGTCCACCTTCACCAGCATGCCGTTGAGGTAGAACGAGTCCTTGACGCCCGTCAGCTCCAGCCGGCCTTCCTTGCCGATGATCTGGTTGATGATGTCCTGGAGCTGGTGCAGCGGCTTTTCGAAGACCGCGTTCTCCGGGTCGTACATCTTCACCGAGCGCACGAGCATGTAGAGCCCCGCGAGCATGGAGCGCGACAGGTTCTGGAGCTTCTCGTTGTGCTCCCGGCCGTACTCGCCCAGGCTCTCGCCCTGGGTCTGCTGGGTCTGGGTAATCTTCAAGTTGTCGGCCATGGTGTCAGCCCGCCTCTTCCGGGAGCGCGGAGTCCCCGAACAGGGCCTTGCGCGTCTGGTACATCGCCTTGCGTGCCGCGGTGAGGACTTCCAGGGGCTGCGTCTTGTCCTCCACCACGACCTGCAACATCTTGTAGGACTGGATGCTGGCCGCGCCGCCCAGGCCGGTGATGGCCAACAGCTTGTCCTCCATCACACGCCGCTTGTTGAGCAGGGACGGCTTCACCGCCAGCAACTGCTGCATCATGGACAGCGCGGCGGGCAGGTTGGTGGCGCCAATGGCCCCGTAGATGGCGGCCTTCTCGTCGGAGGTCTTCTTCTCCCAGGCCGGTTCGCGCACCAGGCGCACCAGGTCCGTGAAGGCCCGCTCGCGGTCGAACTCCGGCAGCAGCTTCGCGGCCAGCATGCGCACCTGGGAGACGTTGTCGGTGAGCGCGTCGTGGATGATGCGCCGGGCCTCCGCCGTGCGGCCCTTCCCGATGATCTGCATGACCTCCAGCTTCACCACCAGGTTGGGGCTCTTCATCACCTGGCCGAACATCTTGATCCGCTCCGGGTGATTGCTCTTCTCCAGGATGTAGACCATGTCGCGCACGGTCTGCGGCCGGTCCGACAACAGGCGCGCGACGAAGGGCTCCGGCAGGTCGCGCGCGAAGGTGGCCAGCACGTCGCCCAACAGCACGCGGTTCTCCGGCAGCTCGATGGTCTCCAGCACGCTCAAGAGCGGCAGCACCGAGTCCACGCCCACCGACTGCAGGTAGCGCGTCACGTCCTGCGGCTGCCTGGTGCGCGTCGTCTTCAGTGACTCGCCCAGCCGCGTGAGGCGCTGCTCCTCGCCCATCTTGAGCAGGAAGTTGTTGAGCAGGCGCCCCAGGTCCTCGCCGCCCTCGCGCTGGGAGAGCGCGCGCAGCTTGAGGACGATCTGGTTCACCGTGGCGAAGTCGTCCTGGAGCAGCAGCATGTCCAACAGCTGCAGGAAGATCTCCTCCAGCAGCACCGCGTCATCCACGCCGCCTTCCACCACCTGGAACACCGCGCCCACCAGCTTGGGGAAGAGGCGCGCGTTCTCCTCCTCGGTGATTTCGCGCTGGATGCGGGCCTTCAGCTCGTCCGAGGCGTGCCGGCCGCCCACGACGAGGCCGCGGATCTGCTCCACGCCGTCCAGCTTCGCGTCCAGGTCCTCCGCGGACACGCGCGCGAAGCGCAGGAAGTCATCCGAGTTCGTCTGGAGGCGGGAGTAGAGGTAGCCCACCACCTTGTCCACCTCCACCTGGACCTCGTCCTCGCTGGCTCCCTCCATGGAGAAGCCTTCCACCACCACGTACTCCACCTGCTGCATGCCCGCGCGCCACAGCTGCGCCAGCACGTCGTCCGCGCCGCGCTCCGGCTCCGACAGCGCGATGAGCGTGAGGGTGACCAGCTCCTCCAGCGGCAGCCCCGGCCGGAAGATGAGCTGGCGGATGCCGTCGCGGAAGAACTTGTAGGGCAGCGGCGACTCTTCGGAGAAGAGCGCCTCGCCGTGCAGCATGAAGTTCTGCTGCTCCACCTTCAGCGAGAGCGGCCCGAACTTCTCCGTGTACGAGGTGATGGCCTCCTGCGCCTTGGAGAGGAACTCCGGGAAGCGCGCCTCGTTGTGGCGGTACATGCCAATCTGCTTGATGCCCTTGAGCAGGTGGAACGCGAACGTCTTCGCCAGCTCCACCTTCTCGCGGACCTCCGGCGACTGCTCAGCATCCGCGTTCGCGTTCGCGTCCGTGACTTTCTGGGGCTGTGCCATGAAACCTGAAGAATCCGGAGGGGGCGGAAGGCCCCGGTGAGGGGAGCCCTGAGTCTACTCCCGTCCAGGGCCGGCTCCCAATTCGACAAGCGCCCTGAATCCAGGGGGTTGGAGTGACACCTGGGTGACAGGGGGCGGACTCGGGGTGAACCCCGGGTGTGTTAGGCAGGGGGCCCCTTCGCCGTCTGGAGTCCCGTGCATGAAGCGACTGGCCGCGTCCGCCCTGGTCCTGGCGTCCCTCACGGGGTGCTTCCGCATGAGCGTGCGCAGCCCGGCGGCCCGGGACGGCGCGCCGGAGTCCCGGACGGGGGTGAGCCTGGTGGAGGGGCTGACGACGTCCAACGTGGCCGCGGCGGAGTGCCGGCATGGCCTGTCGCGGGTGGACGTGTACTGGCCGTGGTGGAGCCCGTTCGTCTACGCCTTCACCTTCGGCATCGTGACGCCGCTGCGCGCGGAGTACGTCTGCGCGAAGGGGCCCGGGGACTCCGACGGCGGCGACCCGGAGGTGCCGCCGTCGGTGCCCGGGCTGTAGCCGGCCGTCAGTGCGACGGCGGCGGGGCCTCCGCGCCGCTCTTGCCCTTGAGGGCCGAGCGGAACAGCACCGCGGTGAGGACGGCGAAGAACGCCAGGCCCCAGACGTTGGACCACGTCGGGTGCGCCAGCTCGCTCTCGCCCACGGCGTTGAGGAACGCGCCAATGCCGCCCTCGTGCCCGAAGACGGCGGGCAGGTTGATGGCGCGCGTCCAGGCGCCGTCGCTGGCGATCTCCAGGAAGGCGATGAGCACGCCCGCGATGGAGCCGCCCGCGATGTAGCCGGAGGACATCAGCGTGCCGGGGGAGAACTCGGACTCCGCCGCGGTGCCGCCGCGCAGCTTGTCCACGAAGTGGCGCACCATGCCGCCCACGAAGATGGGGGCGGAGCTGCTGATGGGCAGGTACACGCCCACCGCGAAGGGCAGCGAGGACACGCCGCACAATTCCAGCATCAGCGCGATGAAGACGCCCAGGAGCACCAGGTCCCACGGCAGCCGCTGCGTGAGGATGCCGTCGATGATGAGCGCGAACAGCTGCGCCTTGGGCGCGGAGTAGCGGGTGAGCGTCTGGCCTTCGTACTCGCTGATGCGGCCGCCGATGCCCGGGTCCACCACGTACTGGATGGCCCCCTGGTCATCCACGAGGTAGCGGCCGGCGGGCACGGGCGTGTCCGCGCCGCGCACGAAGCCTTCCTTGTAGACGCGGTCCGGGCCCGCGGTGATGGCGCCCGCCTCCGACAGCTTCAGCGACGGGCCGTTGGCCGGCGACAGCGTGAGGTTGGACAGCGCCTGCGCCTCCATGGGGCGCCAGCTGCGCAGCTCCAGCCCGCCGTCCACCGGCGCCGCGTCCAGGCGCTCCGTCCACAGCGCGCGCTTGAGCTTTTCGGGCGTCATGCCGCGCTGGGTGAGCGCGTCCTGGGACACCGCCCAGCGGTAGGTGTGCTGGGTGCGCGTCTCCTGCGTCAGCTCCGTCACCTGCACGCCCGGGTGCGCCTCCGGGATGACCGCGGTGGCGCCCTGGTTGAGCAGCACCAGCACCAGGCCGATGAACATGGCGCTGGTGAGCACACCGACGAAGAGGGCGATCTGCTGCTTCTTGGGCGTGCCGCCCACGAGGAACGCCGTCTTCAGGTCCTGCGCGGTGGTGCCGCCGTTGGACGCGGCGATGCCCACGATGGCCGCCGTGGTGAGCGCCATGAAGCGGTCCGGCGACGACGTCCAGCCGAACAGCAGGTACACGAGGCAGGTGACGAGCAGCGTGGCCACCACCATGCCGGAGATGGGGTTGGACGAGGAGCCGATCTCACCCGTGATGCGCGCGCTCACCGTCACGAAGAAGAAGCCGAAGATGACGATGAGGATGGCGGAGATGAAGTTCACGTGCAGCGGCGGCGCCAGCCAGATGGCCAGGATGAGCAGCGCGCTGCCCACCAGCACCACGGTGATGGGCAGGTCCTGGTCCGTGCGCAGCACCGTGGGCAGGGCGCCCTGCGTGCGCGACTGGCGCAGCGTCTCCACGCTGCGCTTGAAGGCGCCCACGATGGTGGGCAGGGAGCGGATGAGGCTGATGAGGCCGCCCGTCGCCACCGCGCCCGCGCCGATGTAGAGCACGTACGCGTTGCGGATCTGATCCGGCGACATGTCCTTGATGAGCATCCCGTTGTGCACCAGCAGCGGGGTCTCCATGCCGCTGCCGAAGAAGGAGATCATCGGGATGAGGATGAGGTAGCTGAGCACGCCGCCGGCGAAGGTGATGCCCGCCACGCGAGGGCCGATGATGTAGCCCACGCCCAGGAGCTCCGGGGACACCTCCGTGGAGAGCGTCGCGGCCTTGAGCCCCTTGATGGGCGTGCCGATGGCCTCCTTGAAGAGCTTCATCCCGGAGTAGGCGAACTTGTAGACGCCGCCGATGATGAAACCCAGGATGACCGTGCGCGCGTTGGTGCCGCCCTGCTCGCCGACGATGAGCACGTCCGCGCTGGCGGTGCCCTCCGGGTAGGTGAGCTTGCCGTGCTCCTGGACGATGAGGCCCTGGCGCAGGGGAATCATCATCAGCACGCCCAGCACGCCGCCCAGCGCGGCGGTGAGGAACGCGTGCGTGAGGCTGATGTCGTAGCCAAGAATCAGCAGCGCGGGCAGGGCGGCCGCCACGCCGAAGGCGAGCGACTCACCCGCGGAGCCCGTCGTCTGGACGATGGTGTTCTCCAGGATGCTGGAGCGCCCCAGCGCCCGGAAGATGGCGATGGAGAGCACCGCCACCGGGATGGACGCGGACACCGTGAGGCCGACCTTGATGGCCAGGTACACGGACGACGCCGCGAACACGATGCCCAGCACCGACCCGAGCACCAGCCCGCGGATCGTCAGCTCCGCGGGCGACTGCTCGGGGGGCACATAGGGTTTGTGCGAGGCGGGCGCATGCGCCTCCGCGATAGGAACGCGATCATCGACGACCGGCGGGGAACCGTGGGACAAGCAGGCACTCCTGACAGGAAATCAGGGGGCCCGTTGTAGCAGGGTCTCCGCCGGGGCGCGAAAACAGCCCCTTCAGCCCTGGGCGGCCAGCGTCTCCGGATCCACCTCCGCCATCAGCGCGGCCAGCTCCGACTTGAGCTTGTCCTTGGCGCGGATCTCCAGCTGGCGCGCGCGCTCGCGGGAGAAGCCGAAGTGCTCACCCAGCTCCTTGAGCGTCATGGGGCGCTCGTTCATCACGCGCTGCTCGATGATGAAGCGCTCGCGCGGGTCCAGGCGCATGAGGGCGGTGCGGACGCGGTTGTTGATGAGGCCCGCCTCCTCCTTGTCCGCGAACTCGTCGTCCTGGGGCGCCGCGGCGCTCACCACGAAGTCCACGTGGCTGTTGCCGCCGTCCTCGCCCATGGGCGCGTCCAGGGACAGGTCCCGGCCGCCCATGCGCTGCTCCATCTCACGCACTTCACCGGGCTTCACGTGGAGCTTGCGCGCAATCTCATCCACGTTCACCACGGCCTCGCCGCTGCCCAGCTTCTCCAGCTCCCGGCGCGTGCGGGCCAGACTGAAGAACAGCTTGCGCTGCGCCTGCGTGGTCCCAAGCTTCACCAGGGACCAGCTCTTCAGGATGTAGTTCTGGATGTAAGCGCGGATCCACCACACCGCGTACGAGATGAGGCGGATGCCCTTGTCCGGATCGAACTTCTGCACCGCCTTCATCAGGCCGATATTCCCCTCCTGGATGAGGTCCGACATCTTGATGCCGTAGGAGCGGTACTCGTAGGAGACCTTCACCACGAAGCGCAGGTTGCTCGTCACCAGACGGTGGCCGGCGGCCAGGTCCCCCTTGATGAACCGGCGCGCCAGCTCCTGCTCCTCCTCCACCTTCAGGAGCGAGTACTGGTTGATCTCCGAGAGGTACATCGCGAGGGAGCCGGAGTTGGACGACTGCTCGGTCGAAGCCTGCATGGATGGATTCTCCAAATCGGGCCTCCTGCCGCGGCGGAGGCGCTTGAAAGGTGCCCTGGGTTCAAGTCCTACAACTTGACGTGTCTGCCCTGAGCAACCGGGATGCCAACCAGGGTTGGATGTATTCGCGTGTGTCTCCGAGGGGTTGGAAGACGCAGGTGCCTGTCACCCGCGAACGGTCTGTAACCATTACCCGTGGCCGAGAGGAAAACCGCGGGTCTACGAGGGGCGAAAAAGCACGTCGCCATGACGCTCGCGAATGAGGGTTCGCTGAAACGCTTAATGGCGAGCCGCGCCGGTGGTGGCGACATTTCTCCACCCTGGCCGGGCGTCCCTGGGGAGAGCGGGCGACCGGCGACGGAAGCGGGCTTCCGTCAGGAGGGCACTTCTCTTCCGCTCAGGAGGCGCGGGCGGTAGGGCCCGGCTGACTGGCCGGCTTCGCGGCGCGGCGCGCGGCTTCCGCCTCCAGCGCGCGGCGCAGGGTGGCGAGCAGGTGCTCGGCCTCTCCCTCGCGCAGGACCCGGCCCCCGAAGCGGGCCTCCAGGTAGCGGCGGGTGAGGGGCGTCAGCGCCAGCGCCAGCGGATGGCCTTCGCGCGCCAGGCGCGTGGTCAGGTCCTCCAGCGTCTCGTGTTCGAAGCGCGGCACGTGGGCCTTCCGGAGCGCCGCGTCCACCTGGTCCAGGAAGCGCGTGGCCTGCGGCACCGGGGCGCGGTTCGTCCAGCGGGAGACGAAGCGGCCCGCGCGCCAGATGACGAAGCCCACGACGGCGGCCGTCACCCACGCGCGCGGCGGAGGCAGGCGGCCAGGCGCGGCGTTCTCGCGGGCGCCGGGAGGACGGCGCGGGGGACGCACCAGGGCGCTCGCCAGCTCGAACTGGTCGCGGAACGAGTAGTCGACGACGGAGTTGCGCCAGCGCGCCTCCACCGCTTCATAGAAGGCGAGCAGCTTCTCCAGCAGGACGGAGCCCTGGCTCGTGCGGTTCGACGGCGGCGTCGCGTCCACCGTGACGAAGCCCCGCTCCGGGACGAGCACGTGCGTCCAGGCGTGCGCGTCACCGGCGCGCACCAGGTAGCCGCCGTCCACGCGCGTGCCGCCGTAGAAGCCCGTGGCGAGCCGCGCGCCAATGCCCTGGGTGCGCAGCATCAGCGTGAGCGCGGTGGCGAAGTGCTCGCAGTGGCCCGCCTTGCGCACGAAGAGGAACTCGGACAGCGGATCCTCCGGCGTGCCGGCCTGCTCCAGCGTGTACGCGTAGTCCCGCTGCAGGAAGGCCGCGAGCTTGCGCGCCGCGGCCAGGGGTTCCTTCTCCCCCTGGAGCACCCGCGACGCCAGCTGCGCCACGCGCGGATCCAGGTGCTCCGGCAGCGCCAGCAACTGGTCGCGCTCCGCCTGGACGATGCCTGCGGCCAGGCCCGCCTTGGCGTCCGGAGGCAGGCTGTAGGCCTCGTAGGTGTACGAGGGCGCGGTGACGGTGAAGCGCACCTCGCCCCCGCCCTGGAGCTGCACGGGGCTGTTCCGGGTGCCGGTGGGCGTATGGGCCATGGCGTTGCCCAGCCGCGAGGGCATCTCCAGGGCAATCAGCGTGCGGGCGCCGTACGCGGGCAACAGCTCGATGCGCTGGTGCAGGAGCGTGTCGCTGGCGGGGCGCAGGGTGATCTGCCGCTCGGTCTGCTTCGCGCCGACGACGTTGGTCCACTCCATGCCGTCGAAGGTGTCGTAGGTGCGGCCCACCCAGTAGGCATCCAGCGCGTCCTTGCCCGGGTCGGGGGTGAGGGTGGCGCGCAGCACCACGCGCGGGTTGCTCTTGATGGTGCCCGCGCCGCCCAGCCGCACGGTGTTGGAGTAGCCCGCGCTGCTCACCGCGCCCAGGCCCGGCGCCGAGCGCGGCCCCACCATGGCCCAGTTGAGGCGCGGGAAGAGGACGAAGAAGGCCACCGCGCCGGCCACCGCGAACGCGAGGCCCACCGACAAGGGCCGCATCACCGCGCGCACCGGCACGGGCTCGCCGTCCGGCACCGCTGACTCCACCACGCCCAGCGCCAGGGACAGGCTGGCCAGCACGCCGAAGGCGATGAGGCACAGCGCGTACGTCATGTCGCCGGACAGCGCCGCGCCGCCGGCCACCATCAACAGGCCCGTCAGGTGCGTCTGGCCCTCGGCCGCGGCGTCCGGCGTGGACAGCATCCGCTGCGCGGCGATGAGGCCCGCGAACGAGCACGCGGCCACCACCGCGTTCATCGCGCCGGACGTCAGCTGGAGGCCCAGGAGCACCGCCGCGACCAGGAGCCCCAGCGCGGACAGGCGCGCGTGGCGGGCGACGAGCCGCACGTTGAACAGCGCCAGCACCAGCGCCAGGAGGAAGACGGCCAGCGCCCAGAGGGGCAGCTGCCCGGACACCGCCATCGCGCCGAACGCGGAGCCCGCGGCCAGGTCGCGCAGCGTGAGCTTCAGCCGCAGCGGGCGGTTCACGCCGCCTCCCGCGAATCCGTCCCGCCGTCCGCGTCCTCGAAGCCCACCCACGCGAGCGCCTGGAGGATGCGCCGCTCCTGCGAGGCCCCCGCCGCGGGCCGCAGCGTGCGCTCCGGCAGCTGGAGGCCGACCTCGTGGCCCGCGTCCAGCAGCTGGTGCGCCTGGGCGGCGACCTCTTCACAGCGGCGCTCCAGCGCGTCGCCCGTGAGGCCCGTCTCCAGCGAGAGCTTCCAGACGCGGCGCTCCTCGCGCTCGCGCTCCACCTTGAGCAGGCGCCCCGCCGCGGCGCTCTTCAGCCAGTGGATGCGGCGCGCGTCCTCGTTCGCGGCCAGCTCGCGCAGGCCCGCCACGTCGCCGGTTCCATCCAGATGGCGCGGGCTGCCTGACTCGCCCCGGGGGCCGCTCTGGGCGGGACCGGGCTCCTTGCAGGCGTAGCCCCGGCGCGGATACACGAGCAGCGTCCCTTCAAGAGAGAACACGCGCGTCTTGGCGAACAGGCCCAGGGGCCACGTGGTGGTGACGCGCACGCCGGTCAGCTTCACGGGGCCCCGGTGGGGCGCGGCCAGGTCCGCCCGGACGATGTGCTCCTTGCCCGCGGGCAGGTGGCCCAGCTTCCCGGTGCCGGTGAGCGGGGAGAGGTCCTCGGAGAGCGTCAGCGCGAAGCCGTGGCCCGCCTTGCGCGACACCGCCCAGCGGTAGGCGAAGGGCTCGCGCGCGAACGCCGCGTCCGCGCCCACCCGGCGCACCGTCAGGTCGCGCAGGCAGCGCTCCGACAGCACTCCGGACACCACCACCATGCTGAGCAGGAGGCCCAGCAGGAGATAGAGCAGGTTGTTGCCCGTGTTGAGCGCGCCCAGGCCCACGCCGAACGTCACCACCAGGTACGTGCGGCCCGTCTTCGTCACCGACAGCGTGCGCGGCGGACGGAGGAAGGCGCGCAGCCGCGTCTTGAGGGGCGGACGGGCAGGGGCCTTCACCGGGGCGCCGCCACCTTGCGGGCAATCTCCTCCACCAGGTGCGCCGCTTCGTCCCGCGCGGACACGCCCTGCACGGCGCTGCGCAGGAGCACGCGGTGCGCCCAGCAGGGCACCAGCATGGCGCGCACATCGCCGGGGGTGACGAAGTCACGGCCCTCCCACAGGGCCTGGGCCCGGGCCGCGGACCCCAGCGCCAGCACCGCGCGGGTGGAAGCGCCGCGGTCCAGGTCGCCGTGCTCGCGCGTGGCCCGCGCCAGCCGCACCACGTAGTCCGCCACCGCGGCGTCCAGCTTCACTTCCTGGGCGAAGTCGCGCAGCGACGCCAGCTCCTCCGGCCCCGTCACCGCCTCCACCGAGGGCAGCGGAGACGCCGCGCCGCGCGTGGTGAGCAGGCGCGCCTCCACGTCCGGCGCCGGGTGGCCCAGGGACAGGCGCACGAGGAAGCGATCCAGCTGCGAGTCCGGCAGGGGATAGGTGCCGGAGAAGTCCACCGGGTTCTGGGTGGCCACCACGGTGAAGGGCGAGGGCAGCGCGTGCGTCTGCCCGTCCAGCGACACCTGGCCCTGGGCCATGCCCTCCAGGAGCGCGGACTGGGTGCGCGGGGGCGCGCGGTTGAGCTCGTCCGCCAGCACCAGCTGCCGGAACAGCGGCCCGGGCCGGAAGGAGAAGGTGGCCGTCTGGGCGTGGAACACCTGCGCGCCCAGGATGTCCGCCGGCAGCAGGTCCGCGGTGAACTGGATGCGGGAGAAGGACAGGGCGCACGCGCGGGCCAGGGCCTCCGCCAGCGTCGTCTTGCCCACGCCGGGCATGTCCTCCAGCAAGAGGTGCCCGCCGGCCACCACGCAGGTGACGACGCGCCGGACCTCCTCCGGCTTGCCCTGCACTGCGCGGCCCAGCTGGGCGGCGAGCCGCTCCATCACCGCGCGCGCGGAAGCAGGGGAGGGGACAGGACCGAGGACGCGAGCGGGCTGGGTCATCTGGGCGCGGACTCTAGCCCAGGCGAACGCCCGCCGGCACCCCTCCAGGCCGCCCGTGTTCCACGCCGGATGCCCGCCTGCCCTGGAGGCGCGAGCGCTATTGCCGGGGATGCACGCGGCCCGGAGGGACTCCGGGTGTGTGACTCAGGCGGAGAAGATGTCCTCGGGCGTGTAGTAGGCCCGGTGCGTCGCCGGCGCGGACAGCACGCCGAAGTAGCGGAACATCCGCTCGTGGTGCGTGGCCAGCCCGCGCAGCTGCACGGCGCCGTCCTTCAGACCGTGGGTCAGGACGCCCACCGCGCTGTCCTTGAACTCACGCAGGTGCGCGAAGTCCAGGACCACCTCGCTCTGCGCCAGCGCCTGGAGCGAGGAGCTCAGTTCCTGGGCCGTGCGGCCGTCCAGCGTTCCTTCCAGGCGCAGGGTGATACGACCCGCAGCCTCCTCACGATGAATCCGAAGCCCCGTCATGTTGCGTACTCCCGCTGAGGTGTGCACGTGTGTGCCGCCTACGATGGTCAATGGCGGCTGCCGCACGGTTGCCGGACCACAGGGGTGGTCCGGTTCCCACGGGGTGGTGGGGTGCACAGCCGGAGCCGGACATTGCACCTTCACCCGCGATCAGGTCAGTGCCGGGCATGCAACTTCGGCCGGAGTGTTGGCGACCAAGCGAAGCGCATGTCACGCAGCGGTCAACCCTTGCGGTCGGTTGTCGTCTGCTCGGCACGCAGGCTGATGGCGCGCTCCTGCTGGGCCTTCAGCTTGCGGAACTCCTTCACCACCTTGGCGGGGTAGCCGGCCATGAACTTCACCCGGTTCTCCTTCTTGGCGAGGATGCGCTTGGCCAGCCCGGGACCCGCGTTGTAGGCGACGAGCGCGCCCTCCACGGAGCCGAACCGGTTGATGAGGTCCGCCAGGTAGGCCGTGCCCAGGTTCACGTTCGTCTCGAAGTCGAAGAGGTTCGTGTGACGGCCCAGCCGCCAGCCGTTCTTCTCCGCCAGGTACTTGCCCGTGTCCGGCATCACCTGCATGAGGCCCATGGCGCCCACCCCGGACACCGCGTAGTTGTTGAAGGAGGACTCGCAGCGGATCAGCGCCACCACCAGCAGCGGATCCAGGTTGTTGCGCTCCGCCTCGCGGACGATGGACACCGCCAGCCGGCGCTGCTGCCGCTCCGGGAGCCCGGAGGCGCGCACGGCCTCGGCCACGCCCAGCTGCTCCGCGCGGAGGTAGTCCGCTTCATCCTCGTACTGCTGCAGCCGGGCCAGGGCCGCCTTGAGCTGTGCTTCCTTCTCCGCGAGCTGCGCCCGGAGGGCCGCGACGTCCGGTGCCTCACCCTGGGCACCCACCGGCACCTGCACCGGGAAAGCCATCGCGTTCGTCCCCATCAGCACCACCGCCGCCGCCATCGCCACCGCCACCGTCCAACCCCGCATCTCGCCCTCCCCTGGCG